>JAAXMC010000071.1:0-26256 GCA_013036315.1 Vulcanimicrobiota bacterium | reverse complement strand
GCCGGTGTTGATGTTTTCGTAAACCCCCGAAACGTCGTAAAGCTTTCCGGGGTGCAGCGGATCGGGAGCGATCGTGCCGCTCTCGCCCCCGACGTCCATCGGACGCCAGTCGCGGAAGCTTATTCCGCGCGCCGTGGTGCGGCTGGGCACGCCCATCGCGCCCGAATCTTGCTGCGCGCCGTAGACCCAATAGGGGAAGCGGTTGTCGGTGATCGCGTGGTAGAACTGGCCTGTCGGCTGGTTGTACCACGAGCTCCACGTTTTCGCGCCGTCGATCGAAACGACGACGCCTTGATCGCTGCCGAGGATCATGCGGTTCGGATCGTCGGGATAGATCCAAAGCTGGTGATAATCGTCGCCGCCCGGAGCTCCTTTAATCGCGGTGAACGATTTGCCGCCGTCGGTCGAACGGTATGTCGACGTATTCATAACGTACACTTCGTCGGGATTTTTGGGATCGGCGGTAATTTTGCTGAAGTACCAGCCGCGATTCCAAATCCGCGTTTCGCCGTCGGTCTTCGTCCAGGTTGCGCCGCCGTCGTCGGAACGGTAGACGCCGCCGGTTTTCACTGCGTTGGTATCCGCCAGCGCGTAGACGCGGTTCGAGTCCGCCGGGGAAACCGCTATGCCGATGTGTCCGACTTTGGCCGGGAATCCCCCGGAAATCTGCGCCCACGAGGCGCCGCCGTCGGTGCTCTTGTAGAGTCCGCTGCCCGGCCCGTTGCTGGGCGGGTACACGTTCCACGGCGGACGGCGCGTTTGCCACAGCGATGCAAAGAGAATATTTGAATGAGCCGGATCCATCGAGAGATCGATCGCGCCGGTGTTTTGGTCCTTGTAAAGGATCTTGTTCCACGTTTTTCCGCCGTCGATCGATTTGAAAACTCCGCGCTCCGCGTTGGGACCGTACTGATGCCCGAGCGCCGCGACGTAGACGACGTTTGCATCTTTCGGATCGACGACGACTTTGCCGATCTGCCGCGTATCCGTCAAACCGATGTGCGACCAGGTCTTGCCGGCGTCGACCGACTTGTACATGCCGTCGCCGTGCTGAATGTCGGAGCGCATGTCGGCTTCGCCGGTGCCGACGTAGATGACGTTCGTATCGCTGGGTGCGACCGCGATGGCGCCGATCGAGGCGACCGAAACGCCATCGAAAATTGGAGACCACGTGCGGCCTGCGTTGTCGCTTTCCCAAACGCCGCCGCCGACCGAGCCAAAATAAAATTTTTCAGGCTGGCCCGGTACGCCGGTTACGGCAATCGCGCGCCCTCCGCGAAACGGGCCGATCAGGCGCCAGTGGAGAGCTGCAAGCGCCGAGGCTTGATAGGTTTGGGCTTGGGCCGGGCGGGCCGCGATAGCTAGCGGCGCTAAAAAAGCGAGCGCGAGCGCGGCTGCATATAATCGTCGCACGCGAGGTGCTTCACGCTGGTTCTAGGCGTGCCCTCGTCGGCCGCCGAAGGCGCCCGCGTGGAGGTCTTTGCGTCGCTCCCCGTTTACGCCGGCAGCGCGATTTTCATCGGCGGCTTCGTGGCGATCGCCGTCCTCGGCGGCCTCTTGGCGCATCGGTTCTTTCCGCAAAGCATCTTAGAACAACACAACGAGATCGCGGGCTTCGTGTTCGCGGTGGTCGGAGTAGTGTATGCAGTTCTGCTTGCATTTCTGGCGATTGCCGTTTGGGAGCGGTTCGACGCGGCCGAGACGCGGGTGCACGACGAAGCGAGCCAGCTGCTCGTTGTGTACCGTCGTGTGGACGCCTTTCCATCAGCCCGCTACGCGCTGCGCAAGGAAATAGCGCGTTACGTCGATCTCGTGGTCTCCGACGAGTGGCCAAAAATGAATGTCGGAACCCAAAGCAGCGCAGCAAACCAGGTACTCGAAGACATCGCCTATCGAGTGCGCCACTTGCGCGTCACCACGGCCACGCAGCAAGACCTGCTGACGTCGCTCATCGACGGCTTGCAGGCCACAATGCTGGATCGCGACGACCGGTTGCTGCTGAGCAACACCGGCATCAACAAGTTTTTATGGACGACGCTCTTCTTAGGCGCGGCCGCCGTGTTGTTGTTTTCGTACCTGTTCGCGTTCAAGAGCACCGGCGCGCAAATGGCGATGACGGGGTTGCTCGCGTTCACGCTCGCGCTCGTGCTCTATTTGATCGCGGTGATGGACTATCCGTATCGCGGCGATGTGCGCATTCCGGTAACGCCGTTCATCGAGGCGCGACATGCGTTTAAAGCTATCGGTTTCTAGCCGTTAGTGAATGAAGACGATCAGGCCGCCCACGACGCTGAGCGCAAAAATAAAAATGAAAATCCATACGCCCAGCCGCAGCAGCACCTGACCGCGGCGGCGCGCCGATTGAGTGGTGTATCGAATCTTCGGTTTTGGGCTCACGAGCTTTGCGCTTGCCGTTCCGACGCTTCCGCCCAGAGTCGTTCGAGGTTGTAAAAAGCCCGCTGTTCCGGAGTGAAGACGTGGACGACGACGTTTCCGAGGTCGATCAAGATCCAGTTGCCGTCGGCATGACCCTCGATGCGCCCGACGCGCATGCCCGCCTCTTTGATCTTTTCCGCGATGCTGTCGGCGATCGCCCGCGTTTGAACTTTCGAACGGCCGGTGACGATGACGAATTTGTCGGCGATGATCGTTTTGCCGGAGATGTCGATCTCCATGAACCCTTCGCCTTTTTTGTCTGCTGCGGCTGTCCGCACGATCTCAAGAATGTCCGCCAGTGGTTGCCTCCGTTATGCAGCTTCTACGCCGAATGTTTTCATGGCTGCCGCCGTCGCTGGGGCGAGCGGCAGTTCTTTGCTCCTAAGATACCTTAAAGACGACCCGATCGTTGCGCGCATCGCTGCCCTGAGATCGCGTTCCGCCAGTGCCGCCAGCTCCGCCCGCTCCGGATAATCACGCCCGGGTTCGAGGCCGTCCGCCAGATACACGACGCAGTCGAGCGCCGACATCTCACCCGCGGCGAGCGTGTGCTTGGCGATCGCCGAAAGCACTTCGGGATCGTGCACCGCGAATTCGGCCTGTGCGAGCGCCGCGCTGAGCGGCGCATGCAGTACGATCGGATGGGCGCGTTCGAAATCGCTTACCGGCACGCCCAGCCGCTCGGAGTCGCGCAACAGGCGTTCTTCCGAATAGAGGCGCGCGAGATCGTGCAGCATTCCCGCCAGTCTTGCCTTGCGCGAATCGGCGTCATGAATGCGCGCCAGGTTTTCGGCCATGCGCGCGACGCGCACGCAGTGGGCGTAGCGGTGATCTTGTCCGATGTGCTTGCGAACGCGCTTGCCGAGCTCCGTAAACGTCACTCGATGAGCGTCGAACGCAGGGCGCGCAAACGGTTCTCGTAGATCCCGCTCTTGAGGTTCCCGGCCCACATCACCAGCGCGTTTTCGTTGTTGTCGCTGTAGTAGCCGCGGCGCGTTGACACCGTCGTAAAACCGTACTTGCGATAGAGCGCTTGCGCGACGTCGTTGCTCTCGCGCACCTCCAGCGTCATCCACGATGCTCCGCGCGCGATGGCTTCGTCGAGCAGGCGGATCAGCATCACTTCGCCGTAGCGCCGCCCGCGATGGCTTGGGTCCACCGCAATGGTCGTGATGTGGGAGTCTTCGAGAATCACCCAGATCCCGCCGTAGGCGATGATCCTGTCGTCGACACGCCCGACGTAGTAATGCGCGAGCTTGTTGTCGTGCAGCTCTTGGTAGAACGCGTTGGCGGGCCAGGTTGTGGTGAACGACTGCTGTTCGATTCGCATCACCTCGCGAACGTCAACGTCGGCCATGGGTGCGATGCTTAGGCGTTCGTCGCCCGCGGCACGGGGGCGCGGATCGAGTTTCACAACTTTGGAATTCTAGCCGGCGGAAGCTCGCCATAATCGGCGCGCACTTCGTGGACCGAGCGCGCGGGTTCGCGTTCTGCCGCGAGCATTGCGATCGCGAGTGCGGCCGGTCCGGTTGCGCGGGGAAGAATCGTCACGTCTCTTGCGCGTTCGCCGAGCGCTGCGCGCACGTCCTCCGCGCCGTTCCCGGTCATAACGAACGATCGCGGCAAATCGGCCTGCAGCGAGGCAAGCACGTCCCGAATGTACCCCGAGGCGCGCCGTTCCCCGCTGGCCGTCCGCAGGCGGACGGAAACGACGCCTTGACGGCCGCGCACCGCCGTCAACAAGGGCCGCGCCCCAACGTCCAAGCCGTACTCGAGCGCATCGAACGTCGAGACTGCGCATAGCGGGACTTTCCAGCCGAGCGCCAGCGCCTTCGCGTAGCTGATCGCGATGCGAACGCCCGTGAAAGTGCCCGGACCGATGCCCACGCCGATTCGATCCACTCGCGAATCGCTGCCGGCCACGAGATCGGAAATCGCGCGCAACCCGCTCTCCAGCGCAACCTTCCCAGACAGCTCGATGCTGGCCGGCTTTTGGCCGCGGGCGATCACCGCTGCCGAAAATGCGCCGAGCGCGGCGTCGATTCCGAGCACCGTCATTGCGGGCGCACTCGCACGCGCCGCGGTTCGTCGCCCTTTCCTTCGATGGTGATCTCGTAGTTGCACGGCGGCAGAATATCGGCCGCGCGTTCGCACCACTCCACCAGCACGATCGAATTGCCGTCGAACGCCTCTTCAAGACCCAGCTCCGCGAACTCAGCCGCTTCCTCGACGCGATACAGATCGAGATGGTCGATGGGGGGCGCGCCCGGATAGCGGTGCCAAAATGTAAACGAGGGGCTCGTGGCCGGGTCGCTTTGGAGCCTCGCGCGGACGAGCGCTTTGACAAAGGTCGTTTTCCCCGAACCCAGGGCACCGGAAAGACCGACGACATCGCCGGCTTTCAAACCGCGGCCGAATTCGGCTGCAAATGCGCAGAGTTGCGCTTCATTGTAAAATGTTCGTTCCATCAATACGGCGAATCGGAGTCGTGCAGTGAATAACGATATCATAACGCAGATCAACGTCGAAGACGAAATGCGGGAGAGTTATCTCTCGTATGCGATGTCGGTCATTGCATCGCGGGCGCTGCCCGACGTGCGCGACGGCCTCAAGCCGGTCCAGCGCCGCATCCTCTTTGCGATGCGCGAAATGGGCATGGACCCCACCAAGCAGCACCGCAAGTGCGCCGGTATCATCGGCGAGGTCCTGAAGTCGTATCATCCTCACGGCGATTCCTCGGTGTACGATGCGCTCGTGCGTTTGGCGCAGGATTTTACGCTGCGCTACCCGCTGGTCGACGGGCACGGCAACTTCGGATCGATCGACCCCGATCCGCCGGCCGCGTACCGGTATACCGAAGCGCGCTTGGCGCGGGCGGCGCTCGAAGTGCTCATCGACATCGATAAAGAGACGGTCCCTTTTGTCGCAAATTTCGATAATCAAGGAACCGAACCCAGCGTGCTGCCGGGCAAATTGCCGCAGCTGCTGCTCAACGGTTCGAGCGGCATTGCGGTCGGCATGGCTACGAACATTCCGCCGCACAATCTCAATGAAATCGCCGACGCGATCGCTGCCATCATCGACGATCCGAAGGTAGACGACGACGCGCTCTGCGCGATCGTGCAAGGCCCGGACTTCCCGACCGGCGGCACGGTCATGGGGCACGAAGCGATCAAGGAAGCATACAAAACGGGGCGCGGCTCGATCATCATTCGCGGCAAGGCCGAGATCGTCGAAGAGCGCGGCAAGCACAAGATCATCATCTCTGAAATTCCGTATCAGGTGTATCGCGGGCGCATCGTCGAAGCGATTGCCGAAGCTCACGCGGATAAAAAGATTCAGGGCATATCCGCTCTGCACGACGAGTCCAATCGAAAAGGAATGCGCGTCGTGGTCGAGCTGCAGCGCAGCGCGACGCCGAAAATCGTGCTCAACCAGCTCTACAAACATACGCCGCTGCAGTCGAGCTTTGGTTACAACATGCTCGCGCTCGTTCCGGCAGGCCCGCCGCGCGCGGATGGTTCGATACCCCTGGAGCCGCAGGTGCTTCCGCTCAAGCAGCTGCTCGAACATTACATCGCGCACCGCAAAGACGTCGTGCAGAAGCGCACGGCCTACGATCTACGCAAAGCCGAAGAGCGCGCGCATCTGCTCGAAGGCTACCGGATCGCGCTCGACAACATCGACGAAGTCATCGAGATCGTGCGCGGCAGCCAGACCACGGACGAAGCGCGCGAAAAACTCACCAAGCGCTTTAAACTGAGCGATGTGCAGGCAGCGGCGATCGTCGACATGCGCCTGCGCACGCTGGTCGGGCTCGAACGGCAGAAGATCGAAGACGAGTACCGCGACCTGATTAAACTGATCGCGGAACTGCAAGATATCCTCAAAAGCCCGCGCCGGATCGCCGCGATCATCAAGGCCGAAGTGCTGGACATCAAGAAAAAATTCGGCGACGATCGTCGCACCGAGATCGTGCCCGCGGAAGACGAGTTTTCGGTTGAAGCCCTGATTCCGAACATCGACGTGGTCGTGACCTACACGGTCGGCGGTTACATCAAGCGGGTTTCGGTCGATACCTTCAAAACGCAAAACCGCGGAGGACGCGGCGTCATCGGCATCGCCAACCTCAAGCACGAGGACGTCGTGCGCAATTTCTTCATCACGAAGACGCACGATCACGTGCTGTTCTTCACCAACAAGGGGCGCGCGTACCGTCTGCGCGGATTCGAGATTCCCGACACGACCCGCCAAGCTCGCGGCACGGCGCTCGTCAATCTCTTGACGCTCCCGCCCGGCGAAGAAGTCTCAGCAGTCTTCCCGGTCACGCAGTTTGGCGGAGAGCACTACATGGTGATGGTCACGCGCAACGGCGTCATCAAGAAAACCAAGCTCGACGAGTTCGCGAACGTCCGCCGCAACGGGCTCAACGCGATCAACCTCGACGAAGGCGACGAGCTGCTCTCGGTCGACCTCTCGGACGGAACGCGCGACATCATTCTCGCATCGCAGCGCGGCATGGCCGTTCACTTCAATGAGAAAGGCGTGCGCCCGATGGGGCGCAACGCGCGCGGCGTTAAAGCGATGACGCTCGACAAAGGCGACTCGCTGATCGCGATGGACGTCGTCGAAGACGAGCGCCGCGAAGTGCTGCTGGTAACAACGCGGGCCTTCGGTAAGCGCACCCCGATCAGCGAGTACCGTCATACGGCGCGCGGCGGCAAAGGCGTCAAGGCATTTGCCAAGGAGCGCGAAGATATCGGTCAAGTCGTCGATCAGATACTGGTCGCACCTGAAGATCAATTGCTGATGATCACCTCAGCCAATCAAGTCATACGCATAAACGTCGGCGAGATTCGCAAAGCCGGGCGGTCCACCAAGGGCGTCCGCCTCCAGCGCCTGGGCGATGGCGACGAGGTCATCGCGATTACGAACCTGGGCAAGCAGGCGGAGACGCTCACGGAAATAACGGGCGAGCCGCAACAAACGGAGTTGTAACCTCCCGCGGCCCTCGACTTCGCTCGGGCGCCCTTCGCCCTTCGACTCGCTTCGCTCGCTCAGGAGTAAACACTCGCTCAGGATGACAACCTCAGATGCGCCGCTCAGGATGACACAAGGAGTGGGCGCTCGATTTGTGTCATGGTGAGCCTGTCGAACCACGCCCGAGCGGAGTCGAGGGCCGCAACCGAACCCGCCCCGGCAGCAGTTAGTAGCTCTGGAGGAATGAACCACAAGTGAGCGCTTTAGCCGACGTAACGCAGACCGATTTTCAAGCGGAAGTTTTGGGGTCAGGAGAACCCGTGTTAGTCGACTTTTGGGCGCCGTGGTGCGGGCCGTGCAAGATGTTGTCGCCCGTCGTCGAGAAAGTCGCGGCATCGCATGCGGGCCGCGCGAAGTTCGTGAAACTTAACACCGACGATAATCCGCACTTGGCCGGGGAATACCAAGTCTCCGGAATTCCGTGCCTGATTCTTTTCAAAGGCGGCAAGCCCGTCGATCGCATCGTGGGATACGTTTCCGAGCAAACGATCACGTCGATGCTCAGCAAACATTTGAATTGAGGCAGCTGCCGGCCGTAAACCGGTTTTTAGACGACCCGCGAATTGCGGCGTTCGAAGCGATAGTCGGCCGCGAAAACATCAAGCGAAGCATCGCGCAGACGTTGGAAGACGCGCGGCGCGTTCCGCTCAACGGCGGGTATTCATTTGAGGCGCTTTCGGCTACGGTGATCGAGCGGCTGAAAAGCGCCCAGTACGATCTTCTCGTCCCCGTCATCAACGGCACCGGCATTCTGCTGCACACGAATCTCGGGCGCGCGCCGCTCGCCGCGGCTGCGCTTGGAGCGATGCAACGCATCGGCGCCGGTTATTCCAACCTCGAATACGATGTGGAGCGCGGCGAACGCGGCTCGCGCTACGGACGCGCCGTCTCGCTGATTTGCGCATTAACGGGCGCGGAGAGCGCGCTGGTCGTGAATAATTGCGCCGCGGCCGTCTTGCTGATCCTCGATACGTTTGCGAAAAAGCGCGACGTCATCGTGGCGCGCAGCCAGCTGATCGAAATCGGCGGCGGCTTCCGGTTACCCGAGGTGCTGGAGCAAAGCGGCGCGCGCCTGGTTGAAGTGGGCGCGACGAATAAAGTGTACGTCGAAGATTACGAGCGCGCGCTCTCCGCGCACTGCGCGTTGTTTATGCGCGTTCATCCTTCGAATTATACGATTGCGGGTTTCGTTCACGAGGTCGAGCCCAAAGAGTTGGTCGCGCTCGGCCGCCGCACCGGCATTCCGGTCATAGAAGATTTAGGAAGCGGAGCGCTAGCCGATCTGGCTGAGTACGGACTAGCCCACGAACGCACGGTCCAAGAAGCAATTGCCGACGGCGTCGATCTGGTAACGTTCTCGGGCGACAAACTTTTGGGCGGCCCGCAAGCGGGCATCATCGCGGGTTCCGCGGCGCTCGTCGCAAGATTGCGCACGAACCCGCTGCTGCGCGCGCTGCGCGTGGATAAGCTCACGTTGGCCGCGCTCATCGAAACGCTGCGCATTTGGAGCGCACCCGAGCGGCGTACGGAACTCCCATTGTATGCGATGCTTGCGACGCCGATGGAAACGTTGCGCGAACGCGCGAACGCTTACGCGAAGGCGCTGAAAGGCGCCGCGATCGTTGAAACGACCGCGTACGCGGGCGGCGGATCGGTTCCGCAAGGGGCGCTGCCGTCGCTTGCCGTCGCCCTCGATCCATCCGGCGGCGCCTCGGCGGCGGCCGGAAAATTACGAAAAGGCGATCGCCCGATCATCGCGCGCATCGAAGACGCCCGCCTGCTGCTCGATCTGCGCACCATCCAGCCTTCCGAAGATCCAATCGCAATAGCAGCGCTCCAAACGCTGTAATTCATGCACATCGTCGGAACGGCGGGTCACGTCGATCACGGAAAATCCTCGCTCGTCAACGCGCTGACCGGCACCAACCCCGACCGTTGGCTCGAAGAGCAGCTGCGCGGCATGACGCTCGATCTCGGGTTCGCGCATCTGCAGCTCGGTGACGGCGTTGAAGCGGGGATAGTCGATGTGCCCGGCCACGAGCGATTCTTGCACAACATGCTGGCGGGCGCCGCCGGTATGGAACTGTTGCTGCTGGTGGTCGCTGCCGATGAAGGCGTGCGGCCGCAAACCGTCGAGCACTTGCAGATTCTGCGCTATTTGAATGTGCGCGACACGATCGTCGCGGTTACGAAAATCGATCTGGTCTCCGCTGACGAGCTGGCGCACAGCTGCGAAAACATTCGCGCGTCGCTGCAAGGAACGATCGCGCAGGACGCGCCGATCCTGCCGGTGTCGAGCACGACGGGGCAGGGATTGGACGAGCTGCGCGCGCGCATGCAATCGATCTTGGCGAGCTTTCCTCCGCGCAGTCCCGACGCGCCGGCGTATCTGCCGATCGACCGGGTTTTCGTGCTGCCCGGCCACGGCACGATCGTTACGGGAACTTTGATGCAGGGCACCTTGAGCACCGGCGATCGCGTCAAACTCGAGCCGAGCGGCAAAGCGGTGCGCATCCGCAGCTTGCAAACCTTCGGAAAACAGCAACAGGCCGTTGCGGGCGGCGCGCGCGTCGCCGCCAATTTGCCGGGCGTTGAGGTTTCGGAGATCGCCCGCGGCGAGATGCTCGTTGCGCCGGAACTCGCAGCGGCTCAAACGTTCGCCGTACAGTTTGACGCTCTGCGCGAAGCGATGCCGATACTGCGGCGGCGCAACGCGGTGCGCGCGTACATCGGTTCGGCCGAGATCTTGGGAACGCTCGTGCTGGACGAAGACCCCAAACCCGGCGCAGCTATTCGCGGGACCCTATTCTTACGGCGCGCAACGGTGGCATATCCGGGAACGGCGTTCGTCGTCCGGCGGCTCTCCCCCAAAGATTTGCTGGGCGGCGGACGGATCGAGAACGAGGCCGGCAGTCCGGGACCAAAAAATGCGACATCGCACGATGAGGACGCAGTGCTCGCGGTGCTGCGGCGCGGACTCGCAGCATTGACGGCGACGGAAATTTCGCGCGAAGCCAATCTGCGTGAAGCGCGCGCGGAAGCTTTGCTCAAGAAGTTAGAAAGTACCGGCGACGTGGTGAGTGTGGCGCGTCCGCATGCATATTTGGATGCCGCCTTGACCGGCGCATTCCTGGAAGCTGCGTTGCGCTTCTTGAACGAAGCGCAAACGCGCGAGCCGTGGGCGATGGGTGCGACGTCGCTGACGCTCGCGCGCGCGCTGGACGTGCCCGAAGCGTTGCTCGTTCGCGTGCTGAACGCGCTGGCCGACGAAGGCCGGCTCGCACGGCGCGCCGGTTATTTCTTTACCACCGGCCACACGCCGAACCTGACTGCGGAGCAGCAAAGTTTCTTTGAAGAGCTGGTTCCGCTCGACGCCGTCAACCCGTTTCTGCCCGCCGAACTCGCCGCCGTCGTAGCGCGCGTGCGCGAGTCGCGCGTGAACGGCGCGAGCAAGGCTTTCGATATGCTGCTTGCAAAAGGTGCCTTCGTGAAGGTCAACGAGGAGTTGTACCGGGGCACGCAAATCGCGCAGATCCGCTCGCGCGTACAGACGTTTTTGCACGAGCATAGCCGGATGACGATGGCGGAATTCCGCGACCTGATTGGCACGTCGCGCAAATACGCGGTGCCGCTGCTCGAATGGTTCGACGCGCGCGGCATAACGGTCCGCAGCGGCGATTACCGTATGTTGCGAACCGCGTCTGCCGAGCCTCAATCGTGATCGATCCGCGCGCGCTTCCCAAAGCCGAACTGCACGTGCACATCGAGGGCACGTTCGAGCCGGCGCAAATTTTCGAATTCGCGAAACGGAACAGCGTGACGCTCAGCTACCCCAACGTCGCCGCGCTTGAGGATGCATACAAGTTTACGGATCTGCAATCGTTCCTGAACCTCTACTACGCCGCCATGGCCGCGATCCGGACCGAGCGCGATTTCGAAGATTTGACCACTGCATATTTGCGCCGCGCGCAGGCGCAAGGCGTAAGGCACGCCGAGATATTTTTCGATCCGCAAGCGCATCTGGAACGCGGCCTCAGTTTCGAAACAGTGATCGACGGACTTTGGTCGGCCTTGCAGCGCAGCGAGAGCGATTTCGGAATGACGACGGCGTTGATCATGTGCTTCCTGCGCGATCAGCCCGAAGCGTCGGCGATGGAAACGCTCGAGCTCGCGCTGCCGTACCGCGATAAAATCATCGGCGTCGGCCTGGACTCGGTCGAGCTCGGCAATCCGCCCTCGAAGTTCCAGGCCGTCTTTGACCGGGCGCGCGCCAACGGGTTCTTGACCGTCGCGCATGCCGGCGAGGAGGGACCGCCCGAGTATGTCTGGGAAGCGCTTAACCTGCTGAAGGTTTCGCGCGTCGATCACGGCGTGCGCAGCATGGAGGATCCCACATTGGTCGCGCACTTGGCGGAAACACAGATTCCGCTGACGGTCTGTCCGCTCTCCAACGTGCGGCTGCGCGTGGTCGATCGCATGCAAGATCATCCGCTCAAACGCATGCTGGACGCCGGTTTGCGCGCGACGGTGAATTCCGACGATCCCGCCTATTTCGGCGGATACGTCGCCGACAATTACCGCGCCGTCTTCGATGCGCTGGGACTCACCGACGCCGATCTCGTGCGCCTGGCGCGTAATTCGTTCGAATCTTCCTTCATCGACGATGAACGCAAACAGCGCTACATCGGCGAGATCGACGGGCTGGTGGCGACCGCACCGTGAACGCAGACCGCATGACGGAGCGCGTGCAAGACGCGCTCAATTCGGCTTATACCAAGGCGCTCAGCGAGCACAACCCGCAAACTGCCCCCGAGCATTTGCTCGCCGCGCTGCTCGAACAGGACGGTGGAATCACGCCCGAGATCGTGCGCGAAGCCGGCGTCGATCCCAAAACGCTTGAGCAGCGCGCGGCCGAGGCGATCGGGCGGCTTCCACGTTTGACCGGCGCAGGCGCCGAGTCGGCAAACGTCACCGTCTCCCCCGAGCTGACGCGCTTATTTTCGCAGGCCGACGCTGAAGCCAAACAGCTTCAGGACGACTACGTTTCGGTCGAGCACCTGCTGCTCGCGCTGGCGCAAAGCAGCGGCGCGACCGGCAAGCTCTTGCGTGATGCCGGCCTTACGCGCGACAAGTTGCTGCAAGCGCTGCGTGAGGTTCGCGGCAATCAGCGCGTCACGACGCAAAACCCCGAAGGCACCTACAAGAGCCTCGAACGGTACGGGCGCGATCTCACGCAAGAGGCCGAGCGCGGAAAGCTCGATCCGGTCATCGGCCGCGACGACGAGATACGCCGCGTCATTCAAGTGCTCTCGCGCCGCACGAAAAACAACCCCGTGCTGATCGGCGATCCGGGCGTCGGCAAGACCGCCATCGTGGAAGGCCTGGCGCAACGCATCGTGCGCGGCGACGTGCCTGAGGGTTTGAAAGATAAGCGGATCGTGTCGCTCGATATGGGCGCGCTGATAGCGGGCGCAAAATACCGCGGCGAATTCGAAGAACGCCTTAAAGCGGTTCTCAAGGACGTGCAAAGCGCCGAGGGGCGAATCCTACTCTTCGTAGACGAGCTGCACACGGTGGTCGGCGCGGGCAAAACCGAAGGCTCGATGGATGCCGGCAATTTGCTCAAGCCGATGCTGGCGCGCGGCGAGCTGCACATGATCGGCGCGACGACGCTGGACGAATACCGCAAATATATCGAGAAGGACGCGGCGCTCGAGCGCCGTTTCCAGCCGATCTTCGTCGATCAGCCGAGCGTCGAAGATACGATCTCTATTTTACGCGGACTGAAAGAGAAATATGAGGCGCATCACGGCGTGCGCATCAAGGACTCGGCGCTGGTGGCCGCGGCCGTTCTTTCGAACCGCTACATCAGCGACCGCTTCTTGCCCGACAAGGCGATCGATCTGGTCGACGAGGCCGGGGCGAAGCTGCGAACCGAAATCGATTCGATGCCGCAGGAGCTCGACGAGCTCACCCGGCGCGTCATGCAGCTGGAGATCGAACGTGAAGCGCTGCGCAAGGAACGCGATCGCGCGAGCAAAGACCGGCTCGAGCAGCTCGAGCGCGAGGTTGCAAGCTTAAAGGAAGAACAGCTGGCGTTGCAAGCGCGCTGGCAAGCGGAGAAGAACGCTCTTCAGAAGACGCGCGCCCTGCGCGAGCAGATCGAAGCGACGAAGGTCGCGATCGAGCAAGCCGAGCGGCAGTACGATTTGAATCGCGTTGCGGAGCTGAGGTACGGCAAATTGGCGGAACTCGAGAAGCAGCTCCAGCAAGAAGAACAAAGCCTCGCCAAGCGCGACGGCCAAACGCGCCTTTCAAAAGAAGAAGTCGACGAAGAAGATATCGCCGAGGTCATCAGCCGTTGGACCGGCGTCCCGGTGACGAAGCTGCTCGAAGGCGAAGTGCAGAAGCTGCTTCATCTCGACGACGAGCTGCACAAGCGGGTCATCGGTCAAGACGAAGCCGTGGACGCCGTGGCGGAAGCGATCGTGCGATCGCGTTCGGGTTTAGCCGATCCGAACCGCCCGATCGGATCGTTTATCTTCCTCGGTCCGACCGGTGTCGGCAAGACCGAGCTCGCGCGCGCGCTCGCCGAGTACATGTTCGACGACGAACGCGCCATGATTCGCATCGACATGTCCGAGTACCAAGAAAAACATACGGTTGCGCGCCTGCTGGGCGCACCGCCCGGATACATCGGCTTTGAGGAAGGCGGCCAGCTGACCGAGGCGGTCCGGCGCCGTCCTTACAGCGTCATTCTTTTCGACGAGATCGAAAAGGCCCACCCGGACGTGTTCAACGTCCTCTTGCAGATTCTCGATGACGGCCGCTTGACCGACGGACAGGGCCGCACGGTCGATTTCCGCAACACGATCGTCATCATGACCTCAAACATCGGCAGCCATCGCATCCTCGATTACAAGGGCGGTTTCTCGGGCGCCGATTACGCGGTCATGCGCGCGACCGTGCTCGACGAATTGCGCCAGCATTTCCGGCCGGAATTTCTCAACCGCGTCGATGAGGTCATCGTATTTCACGCGCTGACCGAAGAGCAGCTGGAAAAAATCGTGGATATTCAGCTCGCGCGGGTGCGAGGCCGGCTGGCGGAACGCCACATCGGGCTCGAACTCACGCCGGCTGCAAAACGTCATCTTGTAAAAACCGGCTACGATCCGGTCTATGGAGCGCGGCCGCTCAAACGCGCGATTCAAAAGGAAGTCGAAACGCCGCTCGGCCGCAAGATTCTGGCGGGCGACGTTCGGGACGGCCAGCACATCCGCGTAGATTACGACGAGAAGCGCGGCGAGCTCACCTTTAGCGCGCAGGCTGTGCCGGTATAGGATGATGGAACTCGCGTTTAACGAGCAGATGCACTTTCTGCTCTCATCGATCAAGGATATACAAGGAACGATTCGAGCGGTGGATACGAAGGTCAGCATCTTGCTGGCCGCGCTCGCTATTCCGTTGCCGCAGGTCGCTTTGTTTTTCGCGTACTGGCACGGACGCAGCTTTTCACCGACGTTGGGCCATATCGTTATGGTTGCAGCCATCGTGCTGTACGTGACGGCCGTCTACGTAGCCGTCAAGACGCTCGTCGGCATCGGCGATGCGACCGGGCACATTCGCGGCGTGCGCATGCAAAACACGTTTTACGCCGGCGGAATGTTCCGCCTGGATTGGCGCGACTCGCTGGCCGACCGGCCTTCGGTAAAATCTTCGAAGACGGTCGACGAATATATTGCATCGCTCCCTGCCACGCGCCACGGCATGGTCGAAGAGCTCGCGATTGAAATGATGGCCCTGGCTTACATTCGCGATATCAAACTGTACCGGCAGCGGCTCGCGTTTTCAGCCACGGTCGCCGCCGGCGCAGTCGCAGTTCTCGGACTTATTGCGTAACGGTAATCGCGAACGTCATCGTGCGCGCGGCTTTCACGCCCTTTTGCCAGGGCCGCGCGTATGAAAACGTTATCGTGGCGCTTCCGGCTTTCAGCGCTTGCACGATGAAGATCTGCTGTCCGCCCGCGCCCATCTTGCCCGCGCCCGAAGGCTGGTAGGCGGATCCTTCCACGGCGACCGCCGACCCGGTCGTCTTGGCCGTCCATGAATATCCCGTTGTAGGATTGCTCGCAAGCGCGATCAGAAAATCTTGGCCGACTTTGACCGCGACCGGCGAGGACGTGAAGACCGTGCCGTTCGCCGACTCGATCGCGAGCGCCGGCGCCGCGACGAGCAGTGCGCAGGCGATAGCAAGAATCATGCTTTTAAAACTCATGCGTTGACTTTCTCCCTTTTCCGCTGACGCAAGCGCGCCGCTTCGTTGAGAATGCGCTTTCGAAGGCGAATCGACTTCGGCGTTACCTCGACCAGCTCATCGTCCTCGATAAACTCGATGGCGCGCTCCAGCGAAAGCTCTTCGGGCGGCGCGATATTCACGTTTTCATCCGAGCCCGCGGCGCGCATGTTGGTGAGTTTTTTCGCGCGCACGACGTTGAGCGCCACGTCCATGTCGTCGTTGGCCCGCCCGGCGATCATGCCTTCGTAGACTTCTACGCCCGGACCGACAAAGAACCGGCCGCGCTGCTGCACGCCCATCAGCGCGTAGCCCGTCGTTCTGCCCGTATCGCTTGCAACCAGCGCACCCACGTTGCGGCCGGGCAGCTCGCCTTGCCAAGGTTCGTGATCGTAATACGTGTGCGACATGACGGCGGTCCCTCGCGTCAGCGTCAACAGCTCGCCGCGCAAGCCGAAGATCGCCCGCGTCGGCATCGTGTACTCGAGCCGGCGCGAGCCGCCGACCGATATCATGTTCGACATCAAGGCTTTGCGCTGTCCGAGCGATTCGATGACCGGGCCCGCATACTCGTCGGGCACGTCGACCACGACGTACTCGATCGGCTCGTGTTTTTGGCCGTTGCGCTCGATGATGATGACTTGCGGCTTTGAAACTTGCAGTTCGAAGCCTTCACGGCGCATCGTCTCGATGAGGATCGAAAGATGCAGCTCGCCGCGTCCGCGCACCTCGAACGTATCGGCCGATTCGGTCTCCTCGACGCGCAAAGCGACGTTCGATTCGAGTTCGCGCGTCAACCGGTCGCGGATCTGCCGCGATGTCAAATATTTGCCTTCGCGACCGGCAAACGGCGAGTTGTTGACGCTGAAGAACATCGAGACGGTCGGTTCGTCGACCGCGACCGCATGCACGCCCTCGGGGGACGTGATATCCGCGATCGTATCGCCGATGTTCAAACCTTCGATGCCTGAAACACAGATGATATCGCCGGCCATCGCCTCTTCGACCTCAAGGCGTTCGAGGCCGAAGAACGTCAGGAGCTTGGTGAGCCTCAAGCCCGTTTCGATCGTTCCGTCGCGCGCGACTTTGACGATCGGCGCATTGACGCGCGCGACGCCGCGAAAAACGCGGCCGATTCCCACGCGCCCTACGTACTGGTTGTGGTCGATTGCGGAAACCAGAAGTTGTAGCGGTCCATCTTCGGCGGGCGCTTCCGGCACGCGTGAAGCGATCGTCTCAAAGAGCGGCTCGAGCGTTTGGCTTTCGTCCTCGAGCGAGCGTTTGGCGATGCCGAGTTTGGCATTCGTATAGACCACCGGGAATTCGGCTTGTTCGTCGTTGGCGCCCAACTCGACGAACAGATCGAAGACGTCGTTCACGATTTCGGCGGGCCGCGCGTCTCGCCGGTCGATCTTGTTGATGACGACGATCGTCTTCAGATCCAGCTCGAGCGCTTTGCGCAGCACGAAGCGCGTTTGCGGCATCACGCCTTCGGCGGCGTCGACCAGCAGAAGAACGCCCTGCACCATTTGCAGTACGCGCTCGACCTCGCCGCCGAAATCGGCATGCCCGGGCGTGTCGACGATGTTGAATTTCATGTCGCCGTGCTTGATGGCCGTGTTTTTCGCCAGGATCGTAATGCCGCGCTCGCGTTCGAGCGGGTTTGAATCCATGACGCGCGTTGCGACGTGCTGCCCCTCGCGGAAGATTCCGCTTTGTTTGAGCATCGCATCAACGAGCGTGGTTTTTCCGTGATCCACGTGTGCGATGATCGCCACATTGCGGATGTCGGGGCGGGTCGTGACCATGAAGGACGGCTTCGCGCTCGGGCGCGAAGCTTCCGGTATGGCGGAGAGGATCGAGCGTATCGGCGAGCACGTATTCGTCAATGCGGATTGCGTGCGCGGTGCGATCGCCCACGTGCGCGACGGAAGCGTGGATTTGATCGTTACCGATCCCCCCTACGGCATTAAAGGCGATCGCCTCGACCGGCATTATAACCGCGATGAGCGTTTCGTCGATGACGGTTACGTTGAGGTAGACGCTCGCAAGTATAAGGCTTTCAGCCGGGCTTGGATCGCACAGGCGGAACGCGTGCTCAAGCCGGGCGGCCAGCTCTACGTCGTTTCAGGCTACACGAATCTGTACGACGTGCTCGGCGCGCTGCGCGCGACGCGCCTGCGCGAAATCAATCACATTATTTGGAAGTATAACTTCGGCGTGTACACGTCTTCGAAGTTCGTCTCATCGCACTATCACATACTTTACTATGCGAAACCCGGCGGCAAACGTACGTTTAACTTGCAGTCGCGTTTTGCGCTTGACGAAACCGCCGGCGACGGACGGTCGCTCAATTATCGCGACCGCGAGGACGTCTGGACGATCAAACGCGAGTACAAGCCCGGTAAGCGCAAGAATAAGAACGAACTCCCTAAGGCGCTCCTGCAAAAACTTCTGGCGTACAGCAGCAAGGAAGGCGACCTCGTCTGCGACTTTTTTTTGGGCGGCGGATCGACAGCGGCGGTGGCGATCGGTATGAACCGCCGGTTCATCGGTTTTGAAATTTCGGAGCGCACGTTCAGCAGCCGCGTCCCCGATCTGCGAAAAATTATTCCGGGTTCACTGCAGGAGACGCCGCCGGCGCCGCACGTTGTTCGCAACCGCGGAAAGTCATGGAGCCCTAGCGAGGTGGAGCACTTGCAAGTTCGCTTTCGCGAACTGCATGCGTCGGGCGCGACGCAGGGTGCGATCGTTGCGACGCTAAGCGCGGAGCTCGAACGGGGCGCTTGGGCGATCCGCAAGCGCCTCCGTTCGAGCAATCAGTCTTAGCAGTAGTAGCCAGTGCAATCCGTAGGCGCCGCGCTCGGCCTCGGAGTTACCGTGCCGGCCGGCCGCGCGACCGACCATCTGGTTCCATCGCTTTCCGTGATGCCCTGACCGTTCATTTGGTACGGTCCGCTGTCGCCCGAGTAGGTGTAGAGCGGATGACCTTGATAGGCCCACTGCTTGGTCCCATCCGAACGCGTGAGCGGGGCGAAGTCGCCGCTGGCCGTTGCGTTTGAGGGCGCCGTCATCGGCGGCCACGTGCCCGAGCATCCGTTATACGTTGCGAGCGTGCAGTTTGAAACGAGATTGCCGTCCGCGGTGAATTCGTAGAGCGTGTAACCGCTGGAGTTCACATACGCTGCTGCGCCGCCGACAGTTGACGTTTGCGGAAGGTTTTGGGAAGGCGTCGGAGTTGCAGTCGGCGTTACCGGCGAAACATAGATCGCGCCGGACGCGGCGACGACGTACAGGTGAGATCCGTCGGTGGCAATGCTAACGCCGGAGCCGCTTTCGTTGCTATACGACGACGAGCTCAAATTGTAGTAGTAGATTTGGTTGCCGCCGGAATTCGTCGGATACCCGAGCACGAACACGCCACCGCTCGTCGTCGCCGAAATCGCCGAAGCGTTGCCTGGCAGCGTCGAAAAACTGTGGTCGGGGTTTTCGTAGTAAATAGCGCCGACCGAGTTGATGATGTATAGTCCCCCAGAATTTACCGATCCGCCGGAGGCGCCGTAGCTGCCGGTGTCCCAGGATGCATCGATCCCCGTTCCGGCGCCGGGCACTTGCGACCATGCGCCGCTGACGTTATGCCAGATCGCTCGGTCCGGGCCGCTGCCGCCGTTTGAGAGTACGTACGTCGAGCCGTCGCTCGCTGCGGTCAGCGCCTGGGCGCCGCCGCCCAACGCGGTCCACGCGCCGTTACTGTAGGAAAACGTTCCACCGCCCGAGTTGATGGCATACAGGGTGCCAGTCGGAGCGATCGCGAGCTGGGAGGCTAGGCCGGAGATGTTGGTCCACGTGCCGTTTGCGTAGTGCCAAATGTACTTGTCCGGGCCCGAGGGTCCCGTGGAAAGGACCCAGATCGAGCCATCGGTGCTGGCCGTCACTTGGGTCGCGGAGCCGGCGATTTGCGTCCAATTCAGGCCTTGAATGTCGCTCTGCGTGGAGCGCGGTGAACTCATCGCGCTGCTCGGCAAAATGGCCGTTTTGGCCATGGGAGCAGGCGGAATCAACGCGGGCGAGACCGATTGCGGCATCGCCATCTGGGGCAGCGGGCCGGTTCCGTTCCTTCCCGCGCACGCAGCCGCGAGGACCACAATGGCAAGCGCGACAAACGAGAACCGCAGCGTCTTCATATGAAAAAATATCCTCCGGAATGCACGACTAATTGTGGCTAAGCGTACGGCCCAGGAATGAAGAAAGTTTGAATGTCGCCTGAATGGGTTACCGCGGCCGCGTCCGGAGCCACCCTCGTGGTCGTGGCCATCGCGGCATTTGCGGCGCTCCGTCAGATGGGGCACATGCGCTCGGGCAATCAGGTCGCGCTCTTTACCTCCTACAACACCGAGTGGGACTCGCCCGAATTTTCGAAAGCCTTTGCTTTTGCGCGCGCGCTTTCGGTAGAGGACGTTGATGACCAAACGCTGCGCGATCTGGCGATGGGGAAATACTCCGGAGATTTCTACGCCATCCGGCTCATGGCAAACTTTTTCGAGGATATCGGCGCTTTCGTGCGGACGGGCATCTTATCGAAGGATATTGTGTGCACGCTTTACGGCGGGAACGTCCGCGATCTGTGGCGCTCCCTTTCGCCGTTTGTCGCTCTAATGAGGGACGCGCGAAACGATCCCACGATTTGGGAGCATTTCGAATACCTGGCGCTGGAGAGTGAAGTGTTCATCGCCGCACACCCGGACGGCGCATTTCCGGAGGGTGCGCGGCGCATGCCGCTGGACGATTCGCTTTTGGAGCGCTATCGCAAGATGTTGTAAGGCTACATTCTCTTCAGGTGCGCTGCCAGCTTATCCAGAGTCTGCCCCCATCCGATGAGCGCGCCGTTGCGTTCGGCAATCGAGAGCGGTATGGATTGGGACATCGTCAATGTTGTTTTCTTGCCGCCGTCGTGGGGTTCGAAAATCACCGTCATCACCATTGTATCCGGGAAATCTTCGCTCAGTCCGTAGTGCGCCGGTTTCACGGGCGTGCCGCTCTCGTCTGTAAAATTTACAACTGAAACGGTTCGTTTCGGAACTTCGACTTCGCGAAACACGCCCTTCGACCAAATTTTCTTGCCGTCGAGCCATTGCGGTGACTGCATGCTGAAACGCAGGACGCCGCCGGGACGCAGATCGATCTCGCAGTCCGGAACAGTAAACTCCGCCGGCGAAAACCACTGCTTAAAATGCTCCGGCTCGTACCAGGCTTTGAACACGACATCCGGCGGCGCGTCGAAAACGCGCGTAAGGGTAAGAATCGGTTCGGCGGGCTTATCGTTTGCGGGCACGGTGGTTCTCTTTTCTCTGCATCTGCTGCAGATAAAGATCTAGGCGGTCGAACCTCTGGGACCACATGCGTTCGTATTGCTGCAGCCAGGCTGCCAGCGGTTGTAATCCGCGCGGTTCGGCGCGGTAAAATGTGCACCGCCCGGCGCGGCGCCCCGCGATGAGGCGAGCTTCTTGCAGGGCTTTTAGGTGTTGTGAAACCGCGGGCTGGGAGACCCGGGCGTGTTGTGTCAGCGCGCCAACGGTCGTTTCTTTCGCGCCGGCAATGCGTTCGAAAATTGCGCGGCGCGTTGGATCGGCGAGCGTGCGCATGAGCAAGTCGGGGGTGGCGGCGGGCACAAGCCAATCATAAGTCGCTACTTATGTATTGTCAAGTGCCCAATCGCACTTCCGTATCCTTAGACTAGAACTTGATCCCTAATCCGAGATATCCACCGCTGTGGGTTGCGTCGGATGGAGAGAGGTTCTGCCCGCGGATCGTGTCGCCCAGGAATCCGGCATCCAGGAACAATCCGGAATTGCCCAAGTTGAGCGTCCCGCCGACTTGGTATTTCAGGAAACGCTGTTGGAATTTTTCGGTCTGTCCGGCGAAGCTCGCCGGAACCCCGACTGCCGGGAACGTGAAGTTTCCGGAAATCGATGGGTAATACCACACGCTTCCGTACACCGAGAACGTGTTTTGGAGATCGGGCAGCTTTTCAGCGCCGAATCCGAAACCGTTCTGTTTGGGATAGCCGTAGTTTTCTTCGCGATGCAGATAACCGACGCCGATATAGATCCGCGGCTCGGCAATTCTCAGTCCGAGGCGGCCGTCGAAATCGTTGTCGCGAGCGGTAAACGACGGCACGAACACCTGGCCGTACGCGCCAATCACAGTCACGCAGCCGGGGTCGCCGTTGAGCGCGTGACCGCCGATTCCATTGCACGCCTGATTCACGTTGAGAATCGACGGCACAGTGTCGGTGCTGTGCGGATAGGCGTATGTGCGATAGTCGCCTTCCAGCATCCACGGTAAACCGAAGGCCGGAAACTCGACCGCGCCGCGCACGGCATAGGATCCGCCTTTGCCGGTATTGCCGGGGCTGAACTCGTTGTAGACCTTGGGATTGAAGACGTAATCGCCGACGATGAAGTGTTCGTATGGATTTCTTGCCGGCGGCGCCGGTGTGGGTGGCGGCGGCGGGGCGGGTGCCGGCGAGGCGGTCGGCGGCGGAGGTACTCCGGGCACGTAACGCACAACGACCACGTGCTGGTTGGGAATCCATTGTACGTATCCGCCCATAGCCTCGGAAATTACGCGCACCGGCACGATGATATAGCCTTGAAACATCTGCGGCGGCACGTCGAGCGGACGCGTCTCTCCATTAATGGTAACTTGTGGAACGCCGACCGTGACCTTGACGTCGGAGCCGGGTTTGGTGACGTCGGCTGTTTTCGTATTGGGGTCATACGAAACGGTTGCGCCCATCTGTTCGAACATCGAGCGCAGCGGGACCATCAACTGCCCGCCTCGCACGAGCGCGGCCAGGACGCGGCCTTGCGTCAGCTTATCGGGCTTGGTGTAGACGTGATGGTCATTGAAGAGGATCGGTATGCTGCCGGCCGGTGGCGAGCCGAAACTCATCGGCGGCGGGGACGGCGGCGGCGTTTGTGCCCAAGCCGTGCATGGAATGAGCAGCAAGGCCGCAAGAGCGAAACGCAGTGCCTTCATTGGTGCAGCTCCTCTCGCGAGATAAGGCCGCTTACTTGTCTAGCCGCACAAGGCGCTCCCTGCCGGACGGGCCGCTTAAATGACGCTTGACGGCGCCCCGGGTGAGATGTAGGTTTGGGGCATGAAGAGGCTTTTGCTTGTCGTCGCGGGCGCGGCGCTACTGTGCGGAGCATCCCCCACGAACGCGGTGCCGTTGTCACGATTGTCGCTGCGAGAACGGCTCAGCACGGCGCCCGCTTCCACGGTTGTTCGGCTCGGAACACGCACCGTCACGTTGGGTCAACTGCGCGCTGCACATAACGCGCGCGAAGTTTATCTCGAAAAAGCGGGAACGTTCGGTCTCAACGCCGCCGGCCTTTTGCAAAAGCAGAAGCCCGTTGTCCTCAAGGTTGCGTCGAAGGGCAACGTTGGTAGGAATCTTGGCCCGATCTTGTCGTCGAACGCGGTGGTCGAACCGCCATCGCAGTATGCGTCGGCGCCCGCCGATATGAAAGCCTTTTGCTCTAACGCGAAAGCATCCGCATGCCTCTACCTGCCGCCGCAGCAGCAGGTCTCGCCGTGGAACGGCGCGATCCTCGATCAGGACGGACTCATCGATCAATCGACATGCCAAAACGAGGGCGGTTCGTGGGCACAGTGGTTTAGTTTTGGCGGCTACGTGTGCGGGTTCAACTATCCAACTTCCGTCGTGGTGCACTTCACCCCGTCGTCGAGCTACAAGCTAACCCAAACCGCCAGCTGCGATAAGTCGGTGTGGAACTATCAGGTCGACGTCCACGGCGCGATTTCGATCCAAGCCAATCCGCAGTACTACGCAAGCTTCACGACGGGAAACAATCCGACGTGTGTTTTGCGCGTGACGCTCGGAGGCTAGCCGCCTCTCCGCGCGGTAACGCCTGGAGTCAGCGCGCGTGTCAGCCATTCGTACGCGATGCCCACGCGGTGGACAAGCGCCGAAACCGTCTCTTGTTCGTCCGGTAGATAGCTGGTGCGGTCGACTTTCGGACCGCAGACGGCAAAGCCGTAAAGCGCACCGCGAAGCACCATCGGCGCGACGTACGCGTGTGAGAGGGGATGCGCCTGGTTGTTGTCGACGATAAACGGTTCGCCCCAGCGGCGCAGGCGCAAAACGACTTCTTCGTTTTTATCGAAACGCAGTGGGAGATCTGCGGCTGTCGTTCCGGCCGTGTCGTAGCCGGTATCAGGTGTTCCGGTGTAAAGCGCGACGAACTGCGCATCGAGATTGCGGCGCATGGTCGCGAGCGTGAGCTCGAGCAGTGCGCTGGCGTCCGTCATTGCATCGGTTTCGAGTGCAAAGCGGTGCAGGTCTTCGAGTGCTTTATAACGCTTCGCAAAGAAGACGCGGTTCAAGCGATGCTCCACAACCTGGTGAATCGAGCCTGCCGAGAGACCGACGAGGAGCGCGATGGATGCCGCGAGTGCCGTCCTTCCGATTTCGTCGAATGCGCTGCCGACGGTGTGCTCCAACAGCGTTGCGAACGTCCATTCCAGTAGCACGAATATGGCGAGCAGTGCGAGCGACACGACCGAGAAAATGGCCGCGCGAGATATTACGAGATTCAGGTCCAGCAAGCGATGGCGCAGCACCGCGTACGACATTCCGAACCCGCTCGCCCATTGAAGCAAGGCGAGATAGAGCAGCCACGGGGCGTTGTAATCGTACATGTCGCTCAGCACGAACGTTGCATTAGTGAGCGCCAAAACAATGAGTGAACTGCCGGCAACAACGGTTGCCTTTCGTAATGTATGTGGGCCCCCCAGGACCGCATCCACAACGGCGGCGATCATCGCGACGGACGCGGCCAGCGTGAACACGTTTGACCACTCGTGAACGTTCGGCGAAAAGATATGGACAAGGCCGTTAATGCGGTCGGCGACGAACAGCAGGGCTGAGCACACGGAAATAGGGAGGCCGAGACGCCACAGCCACATGGTTGCGGCCGTAGTTCTGGGCGGAAACCACAGTACAAACAGATACGCGGCCGTCAAGAACGCGAAGATGCCGATCTCACCGATCACGCCGCCCGCGAAGTGTACCGCAATCGACGGTATGGCATAAGCGACGCTTTGAAGCGACCATGCAAACGAGAGCGCGGAGAGCGTTATCACGATGACCGCGCGCTGACGGCCGGGCGCGGCCCGCAGCGCGACGAGCAGCGCCATTCCGGCGTAGAGCAGCGTCAACGGCCATGCGATCAGCACAAACGCGTTCCAAAATGGTCTACGCACCGGCCTAACTGCAACGGTCAAGACGTGCGTGCCGCGCTGAACGATGACGGAGACGGGCCGCCCGATGATAGGGCGCGACATGGCGATGCGGTCGGACATGGACATCCGATCGAAGCGGACTACATCGCCGTTACGCAGACCGGCGTGGTCCGCAAACGAGCCAGGTTGAACCGCGACGACCTCGCCGTTGCCGGTTACTTTCACGCCGATCGCCTCGCTGCGATGTGTACCGAAAACATCGAACGCTAATCCCACTAACGCTAGCGCAAAAACCGCGGCCGCTAGAACGCGCATCAGGCTCTATTCGTCAGCTGGCGCGGCGTTGCCCTATTGTGCGTCACCAGCAAAAAGACCAAAACGGCGTTGTCTCACCAACAGCGAACATTTTAGGAACTCACCTAGGGAGCAGTCGATGAATCAGTGGATTCCTTGTTCCGGCTTGGAAAGCGTGGATGGCCTCGTTTGGGTCAAGCGAATCGTGCAAAAGGGTCGCCGCCTGTTGGAAGACCGGCGCACCGATACGAATTGGTTGGATGGCTATCTGTTTGGCGAGAGCGACTTTGTCGACGGCAAAGTGATCCGCTTTCTTCACTCAAGCAATGAAGCGGTGCTGGAAGGCGTTCGAATTGAGCCCGATGACGTTTGCGTCGCGCAAAACCTGATTGCCGCGAGCGGACGCTCTTCCGACGAGGTCGCGCAGTTCAGCAAGCAATTGCGCAAAGAGGTTGGAAACTTCATGCTGATGGAAGCCGACGAAGGACGCCTTCCGCCAGGCTTGCGTACTTCAATGATCCGGCTTATTTACAATCGGCTGCTCATGCCGATCTTTTATCGGCAATACAAAGCCGCCGAGCGGCATAGAGCAGAAGGCCAGATGAAGTAGATAGCATGGGAGAGTACGGATCTGGTGGTCCGCACGGTCTTCAAACGCCTCCAGGCGTTTCCTGACAAATCCGCGTGATCCCGGAAAAGCCCGATACAATAGGGCATATGACAATTCAGTGCCCTAACCAATCCGCCCAAAAGAGGCTCAATTCGCGCCTGTCCGTGACAAAACCGTGACAGCGACTGCGCCTTGGTTCTTAGTGGCGATTCTCGGCTTGACGAGTCCTTGGGACGCGACCGAGTGCCCAGGGCGTGTTGCTGTGATCGAGGGCGTGCAGCATCCCACTGACATGGAGGCTGTGGGCAGTGGA
>JAAXMC010000070.1 GCA_013036315.1 Vulcanimicrobiota bacterium | reverse complement strand
CAATTTGGCCGTACGTGTCGTTTATGCGCTTGAGATTATTCAGATCGAGAATCGCAACATTTCCTTGATCGGCGCGATGGCGCAGGCCGTCGGTGAGCGTATAAAACGCATAGCGGTTGTGCAGGCCCGTCAACGCATCGACTTTCGCAGCCACTTCCAAGCTGCTCAGCGCGCGGGTGAGCGCGGCGTTTCCATCTTCGACTTCGATGCGCAGTTCATCGAGCAGCGTGATGAGCTGGCCCAACGCAAGCATCGTTGCCAAGATGCCGCCGCCGATGACTTCCGCCGACCAGTAGAGCGCGTTGAGTTCGGCATGCTGGAATCCCAGATATCCCGACGCCAGCAACGTACGCCCCATCATCAGCGCAAGCAGCGCGGCCGAGATAAAAATCGGCCGTACGCCGCTGAGGCGCCGCTCGCGAATGAACGGAAAGACTGCCACGCAGACCACCACCATCGCAACGAAGAGCGTAATTTCGGGCCCTATGAGATCAGCGATAAGATCCGTGCGTGAAGTGACAAAGAGACTAATCGCGGCGCCCGCCACGATGAGTAGGTTAGCCCATAGCGGCACGCCCTTGGCTTTTGCGAACTCGTAAGAGCCGGCGACGGCCCCGTAACCGGCCGCGATGCACAACAGCGTGCCGGCGTAAGCCATCGAGCTCTCGATGCCCGCGTTGTGCTGACCGATAGCTTCGGCCGCTAGCGCAAATGCGAACAGCGTCCAGCCGCGAAACCACCAGCGTCCGCGTTCGTCTTTGGTGGCGCTCATCAGCAGCAGGAAAAATCCCGCAATGATGGCCATCGCGACGCTCTCGATGGTCAGGATTAACTGCAGGAGACTCTGCGCGCCAAGCGCGATCATCTTCGAGCCGCCGCCTTATAGGAGAAAACGCCCATCCGTTCAAGCCCAGAAACGGTGAAGAGCAACCCAGCGAAGTACGCGGAACTGCAGCGCAAACGCGAGCTGGCCGCGGCGCCGGCGGGCGCCGAGGCGGTCGAAAAGCAGCACCGTCGCGGCAAGCGCACTGCCCGCGAACGTATTGAAGCTTTGGTCGATGCGAAATCGTTCATCGAACTCGATCAGTTTGCAGTACACCGCACGACTGCATTCGGGCTAGGAGAGCGTGAATTCTTAGGCGACGGCGTTGTAACGGGCCGCGCCACCATAGACGGCGCCAAGTCTTCCTCTTCTCACAGGATTTTACTGTTCTCGGCGGTTCCCTGGGTGAGGTTTTCGCCGAGAAGATTTGCAAAGTCATGGATCTGGCGCTGCGCACCGGTTCGCCTATCATCGGAATCAATGACTCCGGCGGCGCGCGCATCCAGGAAGGCGTCGTCAGTTTGGGCGGCTACGCCGAAATTTTCTGGCGCAACGTGCAAGCCAGCGGCGTGATTCCGCAAATCAGCCTGGTCGCCGGGCCTTGCGCCGGCGGCGCGGTCTACTCGCCGGCGATAACCGATTTCATCATCATGACCGAAGGTATCGGCCAGATGTTCATCACCGGCCCCGAAATCATCAAGACGGTCACCGGTGAAGACGTGACCTTCGAGGAACTCGGCGGCGCCGTCACGCACGCGACCAAGAGCGGGGTCGCGCACTTGGTGGCTTCGGACGAAGACGAGATGACCGAGTTTGCCAAGACGCTGCTCTCGTATCTGCCGCAAAACAACCTCGACGATCCGCCGCGCTACAGTTGCGACGACGACGCCGATCGGCTGGTCACCGAGCTCGACGGTATCATTCCGGACTCTCCCAACAAGCCATACGACATGCATGCGGTCATCGGGCCGGTGCTCGATGACGGCGATTTCTTCGAAATACAGCCGCTCTTCGCGCAAAACATCATCACGGGTTTTGGCAGAGTCAACGGGCAGACCGTTGGCCTCGTGGCCAATCAGCCTAACGTCCTGGCGGGCGTTCTGGACATCAAGAGTTCGATCAAAGCGGCGCGCTTCGTCCGTTTTTGCGACGCTTTCAACATTCCGCTGGTCACGTTCGTCGACGTTCCCGGCTTCTTGCCCGGAACCGATCAAGAGTACGGCGGCATCATCACGCACGGCGCCAAGTTGTTGTACGCCTTCGCCGAGGCGACAGTCCCAAAGATCACTATCATCACGCGCAAGGCATACGGCGGAGCCTACGACGTGATGGCGAGCAAACACATCCGCGCCGATATCAACGTGGCGTGGCCGACCGCCGAGATCGCGGTGATGGGCGCCGAGAGTGCCGTCAAAACGATCTTCAAGCGCGAACTGGCGGCCGCTAAAGACAAAGACGCCAAAATGCAAGAGCTGGTCGAAAGTTACCGCGAGCGGTTCGACAACCCGTTCATCGCCGCCGAGCGCGGGTACGTGGACGACGTCGTCGAGGCCCGCATGACCCGTCGCGTCATCGCCAAATCGCTCGACATGCTGGCCAATAAGCGGGTCGAGCGTCCCAAACGCAAGCACGGCAATATCCCGCTTTGAACTAAGGAGAGAGATTGAGCCTATTAAAAGGAAAGCGCGCACTCATCACCGGCGTGGCCAACCGCTGGTCGATCGCGACCGGCATCGCGCGCCAGATGCACGAGCACGGCGCCGCGCTGGCTTTTACGTATCAGGGTGAACGCGTCAAGGACGAAGTCGAAAAGCTCGCAGCTGAATTGGGCGGCGGCCCAGTCATCGAGTGTGATGTCGCCTCCGAGGATTCGCTGGCGCGGCTGGCACCCGCGCTCGCGCAATTCGGAAAGCTCGACGCGCTCGTTCATTCGATCGCCTTTGCGAACAAAGACGATCTCGCCGGTAAAACCCACGGCACCTCGCGCGGCAGCTTCGGCCTGGCGCTGGATATTTCGGCGTATTCGCTGATCGCGCTGGTACAGGCGCTCCACGATCAGCTCGCGGACGGCTCCTCGATCATGGCCCTCACCTATTTGGGCGCGACCGCGATCGTCCCGAACTACAACGTTATGGGGATCGCCAAAGCAGCGCTGGAGGCGTCGGTTCGTTATCTGGCATTCGATTTAGGCGATCGCGGCATTCGCGTCAACGCAATCTCCGCCGGCCCGATCAAGACGGCCAGTGCGCGCCAAGTCGCCGGGCTTTCGAAAATGCTCGACGTCGTCGCAGCGACCGCGCCGCTGCGCCGCAACGTGACGCCCGACGACATCGGAAAAATGGCCGTCTTTCTCGCCTCCGATCTTTCGGCCGCAGTCACCGCCGACGTACACTTCGTCGACGGCGGATTTCACGCCATGGGAATGTACCCGCCGCCGCAATGAGCGACGCCGACGACATCCTCGCGATCGTCGCCGCGCTGGAGTTCCTAAAATCGCGCGATGAATCTGCACCGGTGCAATCGCGCTGGCGTGAGGCGGTTCGCGCTTTCGAGGACGACGAGCGGGAACGTACTTGGAAAAACTCTTAGTCTCCAACCGCGGTGAAATTGCCGTGCGCGTTATTCGCACGGCGCGCGAGATGGGTTTATTAACCGTCGCCGTGTACTCGGAAATCGACCGCGACGCGATGCATGTTCGACTGGCGGACGAAGCCTATCTGCTCGGGCCCGCGAACCCGGCGCAAAGTTATCTCAACGCCGAACGCATTTTAGAGACCGCGCGCCGCTCGGGCGCGCAAGCCGTTCACCCGGGATACGGCTTCCTTGCCGAAAACGCCGAGTTCGCGCGCGCAGTGTTGGCGGCGGGTCTCACCTGGATCGGCCCGCATCCCGATGCGATCGATGCGATGGGCGATAAGATGCGTGCGCGCCAAGCCATGATCGCCGCCGGCGTTCCGGTGGTTCCCGGTGGCACCGAGCAGATCGCCGATGTCAAAGCCGCAATCGCAGCCGCCGAAAAGTATGGCCTGCCGCTCGCGCTCAAAGCTTCCGGCGGCGGGGGCGGCAAGGGATTAAAGGTTGCATACACGATCGACGAAGTCGGCGCGGCCCTCTCCACTGCAAAACGCGAAGCCGAAGCGTATTTTAAGAACGGGGCGATCTACGCCGAGCGCTACCTTGAGAATCCAAAACACATCGAGCTGCAAATCTTAGCCGATAAGCACCGAACGGTTTTGCACGTCGGCGAGCGTGATTGTTCGCTGCAGCGCCGTCACCAAAAGCTTTGGGAGGAAACGCCATCCGGCGTTTCACGGCGCGTTCGTGAAGGCATTCGCGAAGCCGGCCTTCGCGCTGCCAAGGCGATCCGTTATGACAGTGCCGGCACCATCGAATGGCTGGTCAGCGGCGAAGACTTTTATTTTCTCGAAATGAACACGCGCATCCAGGTGGAGCACACTGTTAGCGAAATGGTCAGCGGCCTCGATTTAGTTCGCGAGCAAATTCGGGTGGCCGCGGGCGAACCGTTAGGGTACGGCCAGGACGCGATCGTTTTCAGCGGACACTCGATCGAAGGCCGCATCAACGCCGAAGATCCCGCGCACGATTTTCGTCCCGCTCCCGGAACGGTGACGACCTATCGCGAGCCGGGCGGCTTGGGCGTGCGCATCGATTCAGCCGCGTTCCCCGGTTTTACGATCGGTTCCGATTACGATTCGCTGGTCGCAAAGCTCGTCGTATGGGCGCCGTCGCGCGACCGCGCGCTCGCGCGTTTCCGCCGCGCTCTCGACGAATACGTCATCGAAGGCGTTCCGACGACGCTCCCGCTTCTTCGCCAACTGTGCGATCATCCGCCGGTCATGGATGGCACGTACACGACGTCTACGCTCGAGACTTTCGCTGCGGCGAGCTATAAAGAGTGTCATCCTGAGCGAAGCGTTTCGCCTTCAGCGAAACGCGAAGTCGAAGGGCGCCCGAGCGCAGTCGAGGGCAGCGCGCCAGAATCAATCTCCGTCGAAGTCAATGACAAGCTATACCACGTGCGCGTCTTCGATCGGCCGAACAAAGCGGCGGCCGCGCGCAAACCCCGCCGCTCTGCGCACAAAGATCGAGCCGCAACGGCAAGCGGAAACGATGTTATCTCTCCGATGCACGGTGTTGTGGTGGAAATACCGGTGAACGAAGGCGACGCGGTTACCGAAGGTCAGGTCGTCGCTGTGGTCGAGGCGATGAAAATGATGAACGAAATCCGCGCCCACAAAGGAGGCGCCGTTACGAGCGTACATGCCAAAGCTGGCGAGACGGTCGAGTCAAACTCTCGACTCGTGTCGATCGGATAAGCCCCGGAAGCGCTTCGGGACGTACGGCGGGTTCGAGCCGCGAAGGGAGAATAGCGCCGTTCATGCCTCGCGAGGAAAACGGTAGCGGCATCCCGTTGAAGCCCGTCTACGACGCTGTTGAGGGGCCTGCGCATGAACTTGGCGCACCGGGTGAGTTTCCGTTCGCGCGCGGCGTACGCAAAGACATGTATCGCGGGCGCTTGTGGACCATGCGCCAGTACGCGGGGTTCGGCAGCGCCGCGGAATCGAATGCGCGTTATCGCTACTTGCTCGCACACGGCACGACCGGACTTTCCGTCGCGTTCGATCTGCCGACGCAACTCGGGTACGATTCGGACGCCCCGCAAGCACGGGGCGAAGTCGGCAAAGTCGGCGTCGCGATCGACAGCGTCGCCGATATGGAAACGCTGCTCGACGCTATCCCGCTCGATCGCGTAACGATATCGATGACGATCAACGCGCCCGCCTCGATCATCTTAGCGATGCTGCTCGCAGTCGCGCGGCGGCGCGGTATTCCGTTCGACAAACTCGGCGGCACCGTGCAAAACGACGTGCTCAAAGAGTACGTCGCGCGCGGTACGTATATTTACCCGCCCAAAAACTCGATGCGCTTAGTGACCGACGTGATGGCGTACTGCGCGCAACACGTCCCCGAATGGAATGCGATCTCGGTATCCGGCTACCACATCCGCGAAGCCGGGTCCACCGCGCTCGAAGAAATCGCGTTCACGCTCGCAAACGGCAAGGCGTACTTGCAGGCGGCGCGCGCATCAGGACTCGACCTCGACAAGATCGCGCCGCGCATCTCGTTTTTCTGGAACGCGCACAACGATCTGTTCGAAGAGGTAGCCAAGTTTCGTGCGGCCCGCTACCTGTGGGCGCATATCACACGCGACGAGTTCGGGTGCAAGGACACCCGTTCGCAGATGTTGCGTTTTCATACGCAAACCGGCGGCTCAACGCTGACCGCGCAAGAGCCGGATAACAACGTCGTTCGGGTGACACTCCAGGCGCTCGCCGCCGTTTTAGGCGGGACGCAGTCGCTGCATACCAACGGCAAAGACGAAGCGCTGGCGCTTCCGACCGAAGAGTCCGCCAAAGTTGCGTTGCGCACGCAGCAAATCATCGCCTACGAAAGCGGCGTTCCCAACGTGGTCGATCCGCTGGCCGGTTCGTATTACGTCGAATCGCTTACCAACGAACTGATCGAACGCGCCGCCGCGCTGATCGCCGAGGTCGACGCGCTGGGCGGAAGCATCGAGGCTATCGAGAGCGGCTGGATGCAGGCGCGGATCGCGGACTCGGCCTATCGCGCGCAGCAGGCCATTGAAAAAGGCGAGCAGATCGTCGTCGGCGTCAACAAATTCTGCGAAGGCGCGGCCCAAACCGCGATGCCGCTACAACGCCTCGACCCGCAGATTGAACGCGCACAGGCGCAGCGTTTGAAAGCCTTACGCGAAAAGCGCGACGCCGCCGCGGTTGAAAAACATTTGGACGCCGTGCGCAAAACGGCGCAAGGAACCGGCAACCTCATGCCGGCGTTCATCGAAGCGGTCGACGCGGGCGCGACACTCGGCGAGATCTGCAACGTCTTACGCGATGTCTTCGGCGTGTACCGCGCCCGTGAGTTGTAGCATAATGGAGATCGACCACATCGCTATCGTCGTCGACGATCTGCCCAAAGCGCTCGAGCTGTACACGAAAACGTTAGGCTTCAAAGAAATTTATCGCGAGACGCTGGCGGATCAAGGGGTCGAAGCCGTCGGCCTGCAAGCCGGCGCTTCGATCATTGAGCTTTTGCGGCCGTTGAGCGCCGATTCACCGGTGGCGCGCTATCGCGGTGATGCGGAAACGAAACTGCATCACACGGCCTACCGCGTCGCGGACCTGCGCGCGGAACTGGCTCGCCTGAAGGCCGCGGGAGTGCGTCTTATAGATGAAGCGCCGCGCCAGGGGGCGCACGGCAACTTGATAGCGTTTATCCACCCGAAGAGCACCGCGGGCGTGCTCATCGAGCTCTGCCAAAGGCCGCAGTAAGAGAACCGAGGGTTCGCCCGAGGGGCGCCAAATAGTCGCATTCCGGGCCTGGCCTTTTATGGAGGGCTTATGAAGCTGTTGTCCAGCCTTCTCCTGGTCGCTGCGTTTGCGTTCGCGCCGATCGCCAGCGCGCAAGATGCTCGCCCGTTCCCGGACCTGATACCGGTGGCGATGCACGTGACCGTGTATGTCAAGAATGGCAACAACGGGACCGTCGTCCCGGGCCGAAATGTGTATCTTGTCAGGAACGAAGACCGGCTCACCGGCGACACGCGCCCCTTCTCGTACTTCGAGGCAGCTGAAACGGATGTCGAGGGCGTCGCGAAGATCGAAGGCCCCATGATGCCGGGGGCATGGACCGTCGAAGTCTACGGCGGGTCGCTCTTCGAAAACGCTTCAACGACACTTGTTATCCAGCCGGGCCGTACCAATTATGAAGTTTCGCTGCCGATGAAACCGGCGACGGGCAGATCGGTAACGCGGGATTTGCCGGCTATACCGCCCGGACAACGCGCCCTGTACATTCGCGTGCAAGGAAGGACGCCGAACGGCAACCTGGTTCCGGTGCGATATGCGGAGATCTACGTGGGCGAGAAAGCAGTCGTGATGACCGGTTACGACGGAACGGCGGTCGTTTGGCATAACGTGCCGCTGGGGGAAATGTACACGCTGCGCGCCGAGGCAAACCGATGGGAGCCCGCGACCGCTTCTTTCATCGCCGGTGCGGCGCAAAGCGGCAGCCGCATGACACGCGCCGACGACTACGTTAACTTCGTGCTCAATTCCAACGAGCCGCCAGGTCAGCACGACGTGGCGATCCGCGTGCAGGGCCGTAAGCCGAACGGCTCGCTCGTTCCCGTGCATTATGCCGTAGTCTATGACGCGCACGGCCAGGAAGTCGTTATGACGGGTTACGACGGAACAGCGGTCGCCAAAGTTTACGATCTGCCGGTCGGCGACAGCTACCAATTGCGTGCCGAAGCGAACCATTGGAAGACAGGGACCGAAACGGTCACGGTCGGCGAAGCCCAAAGCGGCCGGCTAACGAGCGGAAACGATCATGTTGCTTTCGTGCTCGACGCCGAAGGAGGCGCGGAGGCAGCTCCACTCACCGTCGAAGTTCTCGATCACGGCACGGATAAACCAATTGCAGGCGCGACCGTAACGCTCTACAAGCCGACGCACTTCCCCGGCACGGCAATAGCTCGCGGCACGACGAACGCCAGCGGCGAAACCGCATTCGACGCGGAGTCGATCGCGCGGGCCTCCCTGCAAGGTGAAGCCCGTGTCGGCGCAACTCAGGGCGATTACAGTCCGAACACGCAAAGCGTTTCGGCGGGACAGCTCGCCAACGGCGCGGCGCGATTCGTTGTATTCTTGCGGCACAAGCCATCCGGATTCGATCTGTCCGGTCAGTGGGTATTCACGTGGACGTGGTCCGTCACGTCGGTTGACTTCATCGGAACCGTTTCCGGCGGGCCGCACGCCTTCACATTCACCGGCAAAGTGCTGGGCGGCGGCAACGCGATCTGGACCGCCAGGGAAGGGACCGCGAGCTGCTCGCTCAACGCCGCAAAACCGACCGCGGCTTCCATGACGTGCACGGCCAATTTTCCCACCGGAACCTGGTCGGGTCAAACGGCGGGCGGTAGATTTTCAACCATGACGTACGGCCATGGAAAGAAATTCGATTACCAGGGCCGCGGCAAAGGCACTACCACGTCGACCACCGCCACGCCCAGTCCGCCAGCCGGCATCGATCTCTTCGAGCTCAAACCAAAGAGCTAGTAGGGAACGCCCTTCGCGCGTTGCGCGCGCAGCGCTTCCATGTACCAGACAAACTCGTTGAAAAAATCCTCGTTGCGCGAACGGAATTTCGGATCGGAAGGTTCGCCGGCGTCGTCGAATGCCGATCCGACGTTCGCAATGGGTAATACCGAGGAGATCGCCGGCATGCCGAGTTCGCCGAGAATTTCGCGGACCTGAACGGCGGCGCGGGCTCCGCCGAAATACCCGCCGGAGTACGAAATAATCGCCGACGGCCGCCAATAATACTCTTCCAAAAAATAATCCAGCAAATTTTTTAGTCCGGGCTGAACGCCGTGATTGTATTCGCCCGTTACGATCGCGAATCCATCGGCGGCGCGGTAGAGCTTGGCAAGCTCCTCGAGCCGCACGGGCGCTTTGCCGGCGTCATATTCCTTGTACATTTTGTCCAGCAGCGGTAAATCGTATTGCTTCGCGTCCACGAGAGCCGGCTCGCAGCCGTACTTCTTCAATTCGTTGACCACGAAGCGCGCGGCTTTGATGCCTCGGCGCTCCGTTCGCACGGATCCGAACAGCACGGGAACTTGCAGCGCCATCGCTCAGGTATCCGACGTTCGCTTGAAGAATGCCCGCCGGAATGGGGCGCAGACTTCTTCTATTCGCAACCGCTTTTCTGCTGTCGCTCTTTGTGGGCTGGGCGCTTTTCTCTCAACCTTACCGGACGCAGCCGCGGCCGCCGGTCGTCGCGCACGTTCCGCGCACTGAAACTTCAGCACTCGCGACGGCTGCACCCCAGGTTATTGCCACGGCCACGCAGCAGCCAAGTCCGGCGGTAACCGGCGAAGCGACGGTCGCTATCATCATCGACGATTGCGGACAGTGGCTTTCAACCGAGCGCGCATTCCTGGCGCTGCCAATTCCTTTGACGTTGGCGGTATTGCCGCACGTCCGTTATACCGCGCAAATAGCGCAAGATGCGACCGACGCAGGCAAAGGCGTTATGCTCCATCTGCCGATGGAGCCGTTATCGCGAGATACCGCAGGCCGCGGCGAGATCACCACCGCGATGACCGATGCGCAAGTCGCCGCGCAAACGGAAGACGATATCGCGCAAGTTCCGCTCGCCAAGGGCTTGAACAATCACGAAGGCAGCAAGGCGAGCGCGGATGCGCGCATCATGGGCGACGTGATCGGCGTCGTCAAAGCGCACGATCTCTTCTTCATCGACTCGCGGACAAACCCAAAGACGGTGGCGGCGGAAACCGCGCGGCAAGCCGGTGTGCCGGAAGCATCACGCAACGTTTTTCTCGACGACCGCGCGGACGAAGCGTATACGGAGCAGATGTTGGAACAGACCGTCGAGATCGCCAAGCGTAACGGATCCGCGATCGCGATCGGCCATCCAAAACCGACGACGCTCGCGGCGTTGCAAGCGCTCTATCCGAAAATGCAGGCCGAAGGCGTGCAGTTCGTGCTCGCCTCGGAGCTCGCGCGTTAGTTAAGCGCTCGAGCCGGCCGTGCGCACCATCGTGAACGTGCAATCGTCGCCGCCGAGGTGGTGCGCTTTGCCGGCAATTCTCGAACCGCTCAGCTCGCCGGTCAGCTGAAGGTTATCGGCCCAGTCGGCCGGGCGCAACGTCAGCGTCATCGTCGTGCCGGTGAATTGCCCGCCGACCACGACCGGCGTTAACGGATCGTTTCGAACCATGCCGGTCAGCGCGCCGCCGGCTGCTTGCGTCAGATCGAGCGTGCTCTGCCAGCCGCTGCCGACGAATTTGCAGTTGGACGTTAGTTGCCAGCTGCCGCCGGCACCGGTCGCATCCGATCCACCGCCGGCTCCGTTCGAATCAGCTCCCCAGAACGCAGCGTTGATCGCATTTCCGACACTGAGCGCGCTCTTGCTGCCGTCATCGCTCATGACGACCAGCACCATATAAAAACCCTTCGGCTGGCCGACGCAAAACGCCGTAACCGAAACCAGCCCGTTCGTCGCGTCGATGTACGCCGGGTTTGTCCCGGCAACGTGCGGAGTGAAGCCCTGCGCCGTCATCGCTGCGGGCGCGCGCCTGACGCATTCGGTAAACGGTAAGGGCTTTGCTTCATTTGAAGTCGACCAGAACCAGCGGCCGTAGTCGACGGCTAGTGCGGGCGCGGTGGCAACGATCGCCAGCGCGGCCGAAGCGATAACCATGCGGCGCAAGAATACCATCATGAGACCGTCTCCTAAGTGAGATGAATCGAGTAGCGACGAAGTTGGCTGGGGAGGCGTTACGTTCCCTTCTCGACCGTTCGACCTTCAAAGGTTCGGGGCCAGCGCTACTTCGATGCCTGTTTCGAACGTGCGATTCCACGGCAGCGTGATCTGGATCGCCGCGATGTGATACGCCGGGTAGAGCTGTTTGAGGATCGCGGCAGCCCGGTTCCACAGCGCCGCGCGGTTGAGGTCGGCGATCGGCGCGGCCTGTTCCGACAATAAGAACGTGTGGTCGGCGATGCCCGTAGCTGTGAGCGCCGCGTTTATTTGCGGCCGGACGTAATCGTGAAACGCGTAGTCGTCGACGATCCTGTTAAACGTAAACTCCGCGTGGGCGAGCGCGCTATACGTTCCGGCACGGCGGCCGGCTCCCGCGGCAACCGCTTCGGCCACGGCGGTTCCAACCGTGTTTGCGTTCGTATTCCAAGATGCATACGAATCGAGCTTGCCGGCAACTCCGGTCGCGAGCAGAAGTTCGGCAAAACGGGCCTGATCGCCCAAGCCGTTCTCTAGGAACGACAGATCGGCAAAAGCCACCGAGCGGCCCGTCCGCTCTTCTTCCTTTAGATCTGTAAGCAAAGCATCGTCGTGCTGCGCGTCGGTATTGGGAACGCGTACGTAGAGGACGATGTCCGGCGACACATCGTCCCGCACGGCTCCGCAAAGCCGGATCAGTCCGTTGATGGCGGTTTCGATGGGCGCGTATTCGAGCGGATCGTTGGCGGCAGCTCCGCCGGGCATCGAGTAGCGGACCGCGACCCGCGGAGTCCAGCCGATGTTGCGCGCGATCGCGCTCGAAACCATCGCCATGCCCAGTTCGTCGGCACCCGGTTCGATCGCGATGCGATCCTCAAGACGAGCTTGCGCGACCGAAGCTTGCAGCGCGCGCACCTCCTTGACGTGGAGACCCACGGCGCCGGCGTCGTCCTGGCCGATCGCCAACCGATCGATCGCGCCGCTTGCCGTCAGGCGGATGAGCAAATCGTCGACCGCATAATCCCGGTAACGCGCTTCCAAGTATCCTTGAAACGTTGGCTCCCCGATCAGCGAGCGCAGTTGCGCAGCGCGAGCTTGTTCACTGGGCAGCAGCGGTTCGTGCAAGTTTGCATATTCCTGGATGTACGACCAAATAGGATAAGGCGCGAAAAATGTTTGAGCGCGCCCGACCGCTGGAATTCCCGTCGGGGCGAGCCGCATGATGGTTCCGAATGCGCCAATCCAGGCGGCCGGGTGCTGCCGGCGCAGATTTTGCAGCGAGCGCAGACGAAAGTAAGCATCGGCATACGGCGTTTGCGGAACGCGCGACGCAATCAAACCGCCATATGCGAGCATATCGGAGCTGATCACGAAATGGCTCGCGCGCTTCGCCGGTTCGCCGTTTAGCCACGCGATGATCGCATCGGGTTTTCCGAAATCCAAGTAGTTGCCGAGCAGCGCGATAGGCGGCTCGACCACCGGCGTGCCGGCGATTCGTCCCAGCAGCTGCGGCAGTTGGCGCGTTACCGGGCGATCGTCCAGCGGCACGAACGCAATGGTAGAAAGCAGCAGCGCCGCGATCATTCCAGCGCGCGCCTCAACGAGCCGCCGTGCGATTCCAGGAGCGCGCGCGCTTCTTGCGCGCTTACATCGCGACGCCCCATAACGACGGCAGTTTTTACTCGTCCGCCCGCGGACTGCAACAGCGTGGCAGCCTTTTCTGCGTCCGCCGGGACCAATTGCATCACCAGCCGGAGCGCACGTTTGCGAAGCTTGTTGTTCGTGGCGACCACGTCGACCATCAGATTGTCGTGCACTTTCCCCAAGCGCACCATCGTGGCGGTAGAAAGCGTATTCAGCAAGATTTTTTGCGCGGTTCCGGCCTTCAAACGCGTCGATCCTGTCAGCGGCTCCGGCCCCGTTTGCAGAACGATCGCCAGGTCGGCCGCGCCGGCAAGCGGCGATCCGGGATTATTGGCGACACCTAGCGTCCAAGCGCCGATTTCGCGCGCGGTTTCAATCGCTCGTACGACAAACGCTGCGCCACCGCTCGCGCTCAATCCGACGACTGCGTCGCCGGGTTTGACGTGATCGCGCATCTCGCGCCCGCCGGCATCGCCGTCGTCTTCCGCGCCTTCGATCGCGCGTGTTAAGGCATCGCGCCCGCCCGCGATGTGGCCGCACACGAGCGCAGGCTCCGTTCCAAACGTCGGCGGCATCTCGGAGGCATCGAGAAATCCGAGCCGCCCGCTGCTACCCGCACCGACGTAGTGCAGCACGCCGCCGGAACGCAGACGCATCGAAATTTCATCGACGGCCACAGCCAGCTCGCTGCTGACTGAAAGAACCGCAGAGACCGCTTCACTCTGCTCGCGCGCGAGCAGTTCGACGAGCTCCGGCGTCGCGAGCCGGTCGAGCGCATGTGTTCGCGGATTGCGCAACTCGGTGTGCGGCACATCGTTCACAGCAAACGCTCCGCCGCGCGGAGCGCGCCCGCGCACGGTTCGGGATTGTCTTTGAGAATCGGCATGGCGGGAAACTCGTTGAGCAAGCGCGTTTCCAGCAAGTATGTGAGCAAACTGCTGGAGCCGAGCAGTCCTCCCGAGAACGCGATCGGCGCGTTGGAGCCGGCCAAGCCTGCGGACTTGATCGCAGCTTTCAGCAGGTCGGTCAATTCGGCGGCAGCTTGCTGAACGATCTTCGCGGCGGTGCGATCTCCGCGTCCCGCGAGATCCAGCACCACGGGCGCGAGGGCGGCAATGGCGCGGCCCGGGGACGGATCGCTATACACTTTCTGCAGCGCGCCCGAAAGCGAGTTCACCGCGAACGCCGTTTCGAGTTCTTCTGCGAATGCATCCCGGGGAGCGCGGCCGTCATAGGTGCGCAGCAGCCGATCGATCGCAGCGGCGCCGATTCCAAACCCGGATCCGCTATCGCCGAACAAGTACCCGTAGCCGCCGCTGCGAAATCCCGCGCCGTCTTTTTCGGCATATGCAATCGCGCCCGTGCCCGCGATGAGCACCGCGCCGTCCCCCTCGGGAACCGCCGTACGCAGCGCAATGTATGCGTCGTCGCGGATCTCGACACGAGCTCCACGAAAACGCGATGCGAGTGCATCGTGCAGCGTTCCGGCTACGCTATCGCGGCCGGCGCCGGCTGCACCGACGAAAATCGCATCCGGTAAAGCTCCCTCCAACGCGTGTTCGATCGTTACGGCAATGGTGTCGCTCGCGCTTTCGGCGCCCCGCACCGTCGCATTCGCGGAATCCCCGTACCACACGCCCTTACACCGGCCGTCCAATGAATACGTGACGGCGGTTTTCGATCCGCCGGCGTCGACGCCGACTGCTATGCGCGACATTCCAACCGCACTCTGTCAAGTAAGCCGGCCAAATCATGCGGCGCGATCCCGCCGAGCACGACGGACCCGGCAGCTCCGGTGGTGCGCGGAACGTTTGCGGCACGCCCACGCAGCGTTTCATAGCCCAGCACCGCGAATGCCACGGCCTCTTTTGAATCGGCCGGAACGTTCATTGCATCCGAGAGTTCGATGCGGTGCTCGGGCAGCCGCTGCCGCAGCTCGCGCAGAATCGACGGATTGGCGGCCCCGCCGCCGCTCACGAAAATACGCGCGCGCGGAGCAGACGACGAATTCACTGCCTCCGCCAGTGAAGCGGCGGTCAACGCCGTCAGCGTCGCGGCACCGTCTTCTAGTGAGAGAGCTGCGAGCTCAGCGTGTTCGTCCAAGAATTGCGCGCCGAAGCGTTCGCGGCCCGTCGACTTCGGCGGTGGAATCGCAAAATAGGGGTCGGCCATCATCGTCTGCAGCAGCGGCGCATCGACCGCCCCGGCGAGCGCGAGTCTCCCGTCGCGATCGAATGCCTGGCGGCCCTCAGTACGGCGCTGCACGAATGCATCGATCAACATATTTCCCGGACCGCAATCGAAGGCCGCAACGTCTTCCGGCGCGCAGCGGCGCGGAATAACCGTCAGGTTTGCAATTCCGCCGATGTTGACCGCTATGCGATCTTCCGAGTCGCTGGCAAATAGCAGCGCATCGACGTAGGGCACGAGCGGCGCTCCTTGCCCGCCGGCAGCGCAATCGGCGCTGCGAAAATCGTAGCACACGGTCCGCTGCACGGCCTCGCGAATGACGAACGGATCGCCGATCTGAAGCGTCGTATGCGCATCCCCGTCATGGTAGATCGTTTGCCCGTGCGATGCTACGAAATCCACCTCCGCCTTGCCGACGACCCGCAGAGCCGCTTGCGCGAACGCAACGCCGAGCGCTCGATGCAGCTCCGCAACGGCACGCGTCGATCCCGCGTTCGGCGGTAAAACCGCTTGGAGCGCATTTCGCTCGGCCTCTTTAAAGGGTGATGTTTGAAAGTCCAGCAAGTCCACTTCGTACGATCGCCCTCGCGGCACGAGCCGTAAGATCGCAGCGTCAATGCCGTCGAGCGACGTGCCGCTCATCAGTCCGACCGCAATCATCGCATTCCCAAATCTTCCGCCATAGCTGCGTAAAATGAAGCGCGCAGATCGCGTATGTCGTTTCGGCCGAAATAGACTGCATTCGTAAGCAGCACGCCGCTGCAGTCGCGCACCGGATCGGCCCAGACGCACGTTCCGACGAAACCGGTATGCCCGAACGTCTCTTGCGAAAGCAGCCGACCGCATGAATTTTCGTCGTTCGTCTTGAGCGCCCAACCCAAGCCCCGGCGCAAAACGGGATCGAAAGCTTGCTCGGAGATCGCCGCCTTCGCGAGCTCGGGCGGAAGCGTTCCGCTGCCGCGTCCATGTTGCACGCCCAAGTATTGCTCGGCCAGCCACGCGACGTCGGACGCGGTTCCAAAGAGTCCGGCATGACCGGCGACACCGCCCATCAGGTAGGCTTTCTCATCGTGTACGAATCCTTGCACGCGGCCGCGCCAGCCGTCGTCTTCGGTGGCCGGGATCGTATCGCGCATGCGGGCGGGCGGCGCATACATCGCGCGACGTGCCAGCGCGCGCAGGCTGCGGCCTTCCAGGCGCTCCAAAAGTTCCCCGACCGCGATGAACCCGAGATCGCTGTAAATCACGCGCTCGCCGGGCGGCGCCGCGAGCTCGCGTTCTAATGCAAACCCTACGACGTTGTAATCGAGCAATTCGCGATAGTCGGCGCCCGAATTCATTCCGGAGTTATGCGCCAGCAACATACGCAACGTGATCCCTTCTTGCGGCTTCCCGCGCCACTCGTGAAAAATGCCGGCCAGCGAGCCATCCAGCGTGACGCTCCCCCGAGCTACGGCCTGCAGCACTAGCGTTGAAACGAACGGCTTGGTGATCGAAGCGAGATCGAAGAACGTATCGACCGCAACGGCGCGGGCGCGCGCGTCGTCGCGCGTCGTTCCGTAGGCGCGCTCGAAGCGAACCTTCCCGCCTTGCTCGATGCGCGCAACGGCGCCCGTGAACTGCCTACCGCAGGCGTCGCGCAAAATGCTCTCGACACGCGCGAACGCGCGATCAACCGCGAGCAACCGGCGCACCCGTCAGTGGAAACGTGCCTCGTGCCGCTTTGCCGCCGAACAGCACCGCTGCCAACCCGGCGATGCTCGGCGCGTCATCGCCGTAGGTGCACAGAACGGTGCGCGCTTGCGGAAAATCGAATGCATCGAACGGCTCGCGCGTGGAAACGAGCAGCGCATCGGGATGAGCGGCAAGAATACGCTCGATCGCGCTTTTCTGTTGCGGATAGATGTGCGCGCGGCGCATCAACACAACCGGCCGGTCGTTGCCGAGGCGCGCTAGCGCCGCGTCAATATCTTCGCCGCGCGGTTCGAGCGAAAGGCGGATCTCTTTCACTTTTGCGAATTCGGAGAGCGCCGCATGCCGTTCGTGCGCGCCTTGCGCCCCTTCGAGCGTGGGGCTCTCGAAACTCACGACGGCGGCCGAATCGCCGGCATGCGCTTCTCCGCGAATTAACGTAACCGCATGCAATCCGATGTACTCGCCGATCCCGGGAAACGGCGGCCGTGCATCCAAGGGAAGCGGCGCCTGTAACGTGCCGCGCAGTTTCAGAACGCGCGCATGTGCCTCTTCGAGTCTCGCGCGCGAGAGCTTGTTTTCTTCCACCGCGCGCGCGATCGTTTCGACGGTGCGAGCCGTCAAGTCGATATCGTGGCTCATCAGCACGCAATCGGCGCCGGCGGCCAGCGCTTCGACCGCCGCCCGCTCGCTGCCCACCCGTTTCGCAATCGCATCCATTTGCAGACAGTCCGTAAAACAGACCCCGGAGAAGTGCAGCTCTTCGCGCAGCACCTTGGTAAGTATGCGGGGCGAGAGCGTTGCGGGGCGGTCGAGGTCAAATGCGCGGGCGACGATGTGAGCCGTCATGACAGCCTGCGCTCCGGGTAATAGCTCGGCAAAAGGAATCAGATCGCGCGCGCGCAGCGTCGCCTCATCCACGTCGATGACCGGCAGGTCTACATGCGAGTCGACCGCCGTGGAACCATGCCCCGGGAAATGCTTGAAAGTCGCTACGACGCCGCCGCGCTCGAGCGCCGCCGCGAATGCGCCGGCGAGTTTCGCGACGCGCTGCGGATCGTCACCGAACGAGCGCGTTCCGATGACGGTGTTCATTCGTGCCAGCGCTAAGTCGAGGACCGGAGCGAAATCGATATTGACCCCCGCGCGCCGAAGATCGAACGCGACTTGCGCGCCGGCTCGCTGCGCCGGCTCGTCGCTTTGCTCCGAAGTGCAAGCGGCTGCGATGGCTAGCGCGGAGGGAATCTCTTCGACGCCGTCGCGGATGCGAGCGACCCGGCCGCCTTCCTGATCGATTGCGATAATCGGCGATGAGAGCGCAGCCCGCAAGCTATCCGAAAGCGTGCGCAGTTGCGGCAGCGATTCGATATTGCGGCCGAAGAGCGTCAGGCCCGCCAACGGCACATCGCGCAGAAATTTCTCGAGATCCGCGCCCAGGTGCGTGCCGTCGAAGCCGGCGCAGACGACGCCCGCGGCCATGCGCCGGAGGTCGCTCACCGCTGCAACGTTCCCAGCGCGCGGTCGAAGCGGCGGACGTGCGCTTCGGGAAACGTCGCAGCGACTTCGGCGCCGACTTCCGGAACCGTCGCGACGGCAACGCGAGCGATCAGTTCGCCCTTGGGGGTTTGCATGCGCACGAAAGCGTCGGCGCCGGTCGATTCAACCGAAAGGACGCGGCCGCGCAGCGTGCCGCCGTTTTCCAAATGCACGTGTTCGGGTCGAATGCCGAGCGTCTGCATGCCGTCATCGAGCAGATTCATCGGGGGCGTCCCGAAAAACCTCGCCACGCTCGTCGTGGCCGGGTAATCGTAGACGGTTTGAGGCGAGTCGCACTGCAAGATTTTGCCGTCGGCCATGATCGCCAAACGATCGCCTGCAGTCAACCCTTCGGCATGGTCGTGCGTAACATAGATGACCGCTCCTCCGAAAGAGCCGGAGAAATCCAAGAAACTTCGCCGCACTTGCGCGCGCAGCAAGGGTTCGAGGTGCGCGAGCGGTTCGTCGAGCAAAAGCACGCGCGGATCGCTAAGCACCGCGCGTGCTAGCGCGACGCGCTGCCGCTCGCCCGCCGAAAGAGCGCCGGGCCGCTTCGCCATGTGCGCGCCGATTTCAAAGCTTTGCGCGGCGCTCTCGATCCGCTCGCGGCTCGCGTGCGCAAATCCTAGATTTTGCCGGACCGTTAAATGCGGAAAGAGGCCGTCTCGATCGAAGACGATTGCCACACGCCGGTCTTCGGCCGAGAGATTGGTCGCATCGCGATCGTCGATAACGACCGATCCGGCATCGGCACGTTCCAGGCCCGCAACGATTCGCAGGAGCGTTGTCTTACCGGCGCCGCTGGGTCCGAGGATCACCAGTCGCTCGCCATCGCGCACGGAAAAAGAAACGCCGTCGAGCGCCGCGCGCCGCGTTCCGTGAATATGGAAGAATTTCTTGAGGTCGCGCCCGGCAACGGCCACGGCGCGTTAACGATTCCTAGCGAATGCGAATGATTTGCGCGACGAGCCGGCCCGCGATTTCGCTGACGTCAACGTCGACACGCGATCCGCGTCCGAGTTCGCCAAACGAGGCGAACTGTTCACCGCGGAAGATGCTGGTGCTCGGCGTGACCGCGATCGGCACGCGGCCCTGCGGCGTTTCGACCAAAATGCTGGCGGTGGCAAAATCGATGCCGACGATCCGGCCGGAAACCACGGCGTGCGAGCGCGCGGATCCGTCGGCAAGTGGCAGGGCGTGCGCCCACGGCGGCGGGTCAGCAACGGCAAAACCGGTACCGGCGGCTCCGAGAACCGCGGCCAGGGTCGCCGATGCAAAAATACGCAGCCAAGCCATGTCGTTATCTCAACGGATGAGCCCAAGTCGGCGTTCCCCTTCGACGCCCCGGCCGAGCTCTTCCTTATAGGAAGCGAGCGCTTCCGCAGCATCGGCGCCGTTTTTTCGCGCGCGTTCGATAATCGCTCGAAGCCGCTTGACCGAGCCGTCGTCGGCCTTCTTTCCCGCCAGCACCAGCCGGAGCGCCATCAGGGAGAGATCCGGCGTCCGCGCCCCGAGGATTTTCAGACCCTCGTAAAACGGAGCGGCTCCGGGAACGTCCGGACGGTCGCGCAGGAGCGCCGCAACGACTTCTTCCTTCGGAGGTTTGCCTTCGAGAAGGTAGCGGTCGAGCAAGGGGAAGTCCACAGCCATGAAGTTCGCCGTGGCGCTCGCACTCTTCTCCGTGCTGGCGCACATGCGTCAGGTCAACGGCAACGTGTACGCGATGCACATTGCGAGCACCGCCGCGGTCACGGTTGATGGACAGGCCGCAACGCAACAAACCGACACCCAAGGGCTCCGTTTTTTGCTGCGGCAGTGCAGCGGCGCGGTTTGCCCGGGAACCTACTTCGACGGAGAACGGCTGTACGGCGTCACGATCAATAGTACGGCGCTGCCGCGGCCGGAACCGTCGGACGCGTACATGCGCGCGCTGCGCATCGTCGGAGCGCTCGATTTTATCGCACCGGATTTCGCGCAACGCGGCGGCCGCGTTCTCGACGGCGGAAAGGTCGCGCTCGCCGGCTGCACGTGCCGGCGCCTCTTCGTATCCGGCACGGATGCAGCGCCGATGGAAGTCTACGTCGACCCGCGGACGTGGCTGGTCTCCGGAGCGCGCGGCATCGGCGGCGGCGCTGCGTACGCCATGCGCGATTACCGGCGCGTCGGTGCATACGTGCTGCCGTTCCGCATAGAACGCAACGGGGAAACGATCGAACAGTACACCACGCGCAACGTCGTGGCGTCGCCGCTGCAGCCTCCGCAAGGACTGATCGCGCAATTCGCGTCCAAGCCGTCGACGGTCGCGCTGGATCCCGCCGGCACGACGCCCGACGCAATGTGCACGCTTGGCGGAATCAGCGTGCGCTGCTTGTTCGACACCGGCAATTCGGGAGTGGCGATGAGCTTGGAATTAGCCGAGCAATTGAACCTCAATCCGGTGGGCGTTTTCAACGTCCGCGGATTGGGATCGTATGCAACCGAAGTGGTGCGCGCCGGGCCTTTGCAGATCGGCGGCGTTCGTTTCGGCGACGCGGAGTACGTCGTGCTCAGCGATATTCATCGCTACGGATACGACTTGGTGCTCGGCGCCGACGTTTTCGCGGCCGCCCCGATGACCATCGACTACGCGCATCATTCGATCGTGTTCGGCGTCGACCGGCCGGCGGATCCGGCGAAATCGATCGCGCTCACATTCGATAATTTCGTGCCGGTCGTCGACGTTTTTTTGGCCGGCCAGCCCGCGCAACTCGCGGTCGACACCGGCGATCAATCGACCGTGAATCTCGCCGACGATTTTTACTCGCGCCACTCGACGCTCTTCAAGCCGACGCACGTGCAAAGCGTAGGCGGCATCGGCGGCGACAGCGTGGAGCTGATGGGGACTATCCCGTCGATGCAGATCGGGCCCCTAATAACCGGGCCGCAGAACATCGGCACGACAAGAACGCTTAAGGGCACCGCCAACGGCCACCTGGGCGCCGGCTTTCTTTCAAAATTTGCCGTCCTGCTGGACTACGTGCGCGAGCGCATGGAGCTGCTGCCAAGCACGAAAATATGATGATCGACCTCGCACAGCGCACCTGCGTCCCGTGTCGCGGCGGCGTTCCGCCGATGCCGCGCGCCGACGCGGAAAAACTTCTGGAGCAACTCGGCGGCGGTTGGGAATTGGCGGAGGTTACGCAAGGGGTCACCGGATTGCGAAAAACCTACCGCTTCAACGGCTTCTCCGAAGCGCTCGATTTCGTCAATCGCGTAGGCGCGCTCGCCGAAGAGCAGGGTCATCATCCGGACGTAGCGCTATCGTGGGGGCGGGTCACCCTGGACATGTGGACGCACAAAATCAAGGGCCTGACCGAGAGCGATTTCATCTTTGCCGCCAAATGCGAGGGAATCTAGCCGACTTTTTACGGCCGGCGTGACGATATACCTAAAGGATGCTGCGTTACCTAAGCATGCGCTCGATTAGAACGGTGGCCCTATTGGCGGCGCTGGCCGGGGTTTTTCCGGCGTTCGCCCTGGCCGCGAACGGTTCGATTTACGGCTCGGTCCGGGGCGCTGCCGGGGAGCCGCTCGCGTCCGCGCGAGTCGCGCTCAGCGGCCCGCGCCATGCGGCGACGCAAAGCGACGGCGCCGGCGCGTTCCATTTTGACGGCCTTTCCCCAGGAACGTATACGGTCACGGCAAGCAAAGGCGGTTACCGGGCCGGCGGCATCGACGGGATTGCCGTCAACGAGAACGCGCTGCGCGTCGAGCTCGTCCTGGAAGCCGCAACGTTCTCGACGCTCAAGCAAATCGCCGAAGTGCGCAGCATCGCCGGAACGTTTAACGACAGCCCTTCCGCGGTCAGCATCCTTACGCAACAGCGTTTCGCCGAAATCGGACAGATACAGATCGGACACGTGCTCGACCAGGTGCCGGGCGTGATATCGGCTCGCCCGGCGACCGCCGACGCTGCCGTTCCCGGTTCGATCACGTCACCGAACTTGCGCGGCGCGCTCGACTATGAGAAAGCGACGCTGCTCGACGGCCGTCCGCTGATCAATGGAAGAAACGGCGACTACCCGACGATGCTCGTGAATTCGCTGCTCTTCGACAGCATCGAAATCGTTGAAGGGCCGACGGCTTATGCGCCGCAGATCAACTACGGCATCGGAGGAACGCTGAATTTCCGGACCGGCGATCCAACGCTGCACCGCTCGACGCGGTTCGTCTACGGCGTTGACAACATGTCGGGCTCGTTCGCGCAGCTGCGCCTATCGGACACGATCGCCAAGGGGCGTCTCGGGTATCTTTTCACGTTTGCAACCAACGGTTCGCAAGGGCCGCTGAATAACTACCCCAGCTATTTCGCGCTGCCCGCCGGCACGAAGATAAATGGAAGCAGCGTCTCCGGTTCGACCACCAGCGGTCAGCCGATCAACGGCCAGCGCGGCATCTATCCTATCGCGGGCGCGCTCGGCAATCCGTCCAACGCCTACATTACGCTTTTCGGGTGCTGCCAATCCGTAAGTTCAAATTTTCTTAATCGCGGAGAGCTTGCCAAATTGCAGTACCGCTTCTCAAGCGCGACGCAGCTTACGCTGGCCTACGTCGGCATTCAGTCGCAGTATGACGGACCGTCTGCAGGTTTTACGCAAATCGGTTCGGTCTTTGCGCCCACGGCGGCATATTCAGGCTCGGCCTTCGCGCCGGGCCAAACGATAGTCTTGAATAACCGCACGACGCTGCCCGGTTCGCGCTTGTACGATAACGAGCCGATGTTCGAGGCGGAGCTGCGCACGACGCTTCACCAAGACACGCTGCTCGCGCGTTTCTACAGCGCCATTCTGGCGCGCCAGACGACGTCCGATCTCGCATCGCCGTCGGCGAATTATGACACCGCTCCCATCGCGCTTTACGGCACGGCGACCATCGGCGGGATTCCCACGGCCTTCAACGGGGGCACGGCCACCCTCACGATCCCGACGCCGTACTCCAATACGGTGGAACACGACGCGCTGCGCGGCATCTCGTTTGAATACGATCACCCGGCCGGGCCGAACGTGTATACGTTTGCATTCGACCGCAACTCGTCGCTGACGAACGCTTATACGGTCACCGGCAGCGCCACCAATCCCCAAGGCAACCTCTCCA
>JAAXMC010000069.1 GCA_013036315.1 Vulcanimicrobiota bacterium | reverse complement strand
AACGACGCCAATAGTGAACCGCAGCTCACAAAAAAGCAGCAGGCGGAACTCTTGCGTCAGCAGGTAGATACCGTCGGCAAGATTGGAAAACCCGGGGAAAAGATGCAGAATATTATCTCCGTTGGAATGCTTTCCGAAGGCTGGGATGCACGCACGGTCACTCACATTATGGGTTTGCGCGCGTTTACGAGCCAGTTACTCTGTGAACAAGTAGTCGGCCGCGGCTTGCGTCGTGCCGTATACAATGACTTCGATGAAAACGGTTTTCTAAAGCCTGAGTATGTTAATGTCTTTGGCGTACCGTTTACTTTCCTGCCGGTTGAGGGACAAGACAGCGATCGTCCAAATCCACCATCGCCATCAACCCGTATTGAGGCGGCGCTCGACAAAAGTAAGTACCTTCTTAAGTGGCCAAATGTCATCCGTATCAATCATGTCTTTCGAAACGACGTTACGCTCGATTTATCCAAGGTTGAACCTCTCGTTCTGGACGCGATGAAGCAGCCGACACTGGCGCAGTTAGCCCCAATCGTGGATAACAAACCCAAGGTAGAAGAGATCTCCGAAATCGACTTACAAAAAATCGCGGAGGAATATCGTCTTCAGCGCATCGCGTTTCAGGTGGCCCGAGACATTTTTAATCAGGAAGCGCCAGCCTGGAAAGGCGATAAAGCCTTTCTGATGTCGCGAATTGTGGACATCGCGCAAGAGTTCATCAAGAGCGATAAGATTGAAATCGTGCCGCCGCTCTTCGCAACGGACCCGACACGACGACGCGTGCTCATCGCGCTGTACATGCCTGATATCGTACATGCTCTTTGGGCTGCTCTTCTTCCGCAAAATACCGAAGGCTACGAACTCGTATTCGATGATCGGTTGCCCGTTCGAACGACCGGCGACATGAACCCGTGGTATACGTCGAAGCCGTGTTATCCGGCTACGCACTCCCACCTAAACTACGCGGTCTCCGACAGCGGCTGGGAAGGGACCACTTCCTATATGCTCGACCAGGACGAACGCGTCAGCGCTTGGGCCAAGAATGATCACCTCGGCTTGGAAATCTCGTACGTCTATAGGGGTGGAATTTATACATATCGTCCGGACTACATTATCAGGCTCGTAAATGGGACGATGCTTGTGCTTGAGGTCAAGGGCGAGGACTCTGAAAAGAATAAAGCCAAGCGGGTAGCTTTAGACCAATGGGTCAAAGCCGTGAACGCTGATGGCCGCTTCGGCTCATGGGTCTGGGATGTTATTTTCGAGCCGCGAGATGTTGTGCCGGTGATTCAAAAACACTGCGAAGTGGTTCCGGCCTAGCGGTAGTCTTTTTGATTTAATAGGTAATACACCAATCGTTGGCAGCCAATTGAAGTTTCCCTTGCGCGACTAAGCTAACGGGATCTCGGAAGGATCTAATAGCGGGCGTCGCCTCAACTGACGTGACGCGATAAATGACATAAGAACTTCCTTTGTTTTCGGCAACAGACCACTCGTTCACGCTGATCGGAAAACGTCGGCTTCTCCCTGTTGTCGCCTTAACTTCGATGAATCGCTTTCGCCCATCCGCTTCGTACGACTGAATGTCGTACCCCTCGAATGGTTTTTTGGCGGCCACCCAAGAAACTTTCGCCGCAAGATCGGGCCGCCTGGCGGCGACTAGTCGAAGGCGCTCATGTTTTAGCACGTGCAGCTCTCCTTTAGTGCCGATCTCCAACTGCCGCTTGTAAAGCTCCAAGAAATCCACGGGCGATCGGGTCTTCCTCAGGTCCTTGATATTGTCGGTTTCAAAAGCCTTCCATAGCACCTTGTCGGCCCATACAGGTGCCTTGGTTTCAGCTAAAGGTCCGCGCAAGACCAGATCCTTGCCACTCACTTGGAAACGATCAGCGTCTTTGGTGCGGCGGGAAGTACGACGCATATTTCCAGAAAACGGGCCGCGCCCTTCATATGCACCTAGGTGAATGGTTTCGATGTTAGCCAGGTATTCGGTTATCTTTGCCGGCTTGAAGTAGGCCTGATACTCGGATCCTAGTAGATTCGATTGGTGAGGAAGGATTAGAACGGACTTAGCGGTTGCCTTTTGTACGCCGTCCGGGGACACATTGCTTGAGGCGTTTCCGGTAGAGCCACCAAGATTAATTCTTCGCGAATCAATGCCCACGAACACGCCAGTAATTGGATCGTATCCGAGCACGACGTCTCTGTAGTCTTGTTCTACCTTGAGGTTCTTTTGGTAGGTGCTCGTAATCTCGATGCGGCGTTCTCCCGCGCGCAGAGGCTCTCCCCGATCCGTCACCTTATAGATAAAGAGACGAAACGCTCGTTCTTCAGTCAACCATCGAAGACGCAGATGCTGCCCATTTCGGTTGAGCCGCGCACCCTCGGGGACAGAATCGATTATCCAACCGATGCTCAAAATTCCATCCACAGCCGCGCCAATATGGCTGCGCGCCTGAATCTTAATCGGCAAATTCCTGGCCGTCTTCGCCGTACCCCACCTCGCAGTCCGAACATAGTACGCACTCCTATAAGGACGGTCCTACACGCCGGTTACATTTAGCGGTGTTGGGCGCTGCGGCTGCGGCCCGACCATCGGACCGGCAGCTCTTCACATTGCTCGTTTGTTACTTGAGATCTACTCCACCACTGATGGCCCAGCATGTTGTGCCGGCATAACGTCCGGCAGTGATCCGCACGAGTATCATGTCGCCGTCCGACGCGAGGGTGCCGAGCTTGATCGCGACAAACGGAGTTCCCCTTACTGGATACACAGCGTGCCTTTTAACGAAGTCCGTATTGTCCAATCCAGCGAGGCCACGCTGAAGCATAAGTTTAGCATTGCTAATCGAATCAAAGCAGCCAGCCTTTGAACCCGTATTTAGAAAAACACCGGGATGCCCAGCGTTGGCAGAGCCGTTAGTGCCGCTCGCAACAACCAAGGCGATCGCCCACGCAATGATGAGCGTTGAGCGGAAGATCATCGTCACAGGTTCCTCCTCCAAGTTTCAATTGTATGCCGGAAACGAGTCGCCGTTAGATAGACCGTTCCTGCGACCGCTTCGAAATGCTCTCGTTCACGGATTCGGCGCGCTGCCAGGCAAGCTGTTCGATGGGTCGTTGTCCATGAGACTCGAGAAATTGATCGCCTGGCTCCAACGAACAGGCATGTAGTGGTACACGATCGGCGAGATCACATTAACCATAACAAAAATCGCGGCGAGAAAGCCGCCAACCCATTTGAACTGATTGGTCGATTCAGGATCGGATGATTCGGCGTTTCGCGCGTCAACCTCAACCGCGTTCACGCAAAGTCGCCAAGATACGTAACCCCCAAGAATACTAGCGACAATGACGCCGGGAACAAGATGCCGATAAGACTCTGGGGCGTTCGTGACCACGATCTTAAACAGAAACAAATCTAGAAGCCATGCGACCAACAGACTAATGACAAAACGCGAAGCTTCCCAGGGGTGCCTATCTATCGGTGCCACGAAAACGGCGAGAAAGAGCCATAGGCCCGCCGTTGCGATGAGAACGCCGAGCATACCGGCGTAAACCAGAATGAAGCCGAGAATCCCGAAGTAAACTACGGAGAAGATCAATCGGCCGAGCGTGAGTTTGGACGTTTCCATCGCGCGCGGCTTCGCTTGTATTGCGCCGATTTACTCCGCGTTGCTGAAATAGATCCGCGACCCGGGCCAATACGCGGCGTCAGCATCATGCCGTCTATCTCCCCTCTGCCCGCTCCGTCGTTCGGAGTGAAACCATAGCCCAGATCGTCGCTAACGGCCCGCAAGGTAGGCTTCGCCGCTTCGCGCCCTTGCGCGCCGCTCCATCCGTGCTTTCCGGCTCTCACAACGACGGCCAAAGGCCAGAGGAGAGCCACGATGGACAGAATTCTCAGCGCACTTGTTCCCGACGCGAGCACCGCGACACGCAGCGCAATCGCGAAGACTTTGAGATGCTTCGGTGAGCGAACCCTAGACTACGTGGCCGAGCGCGGCGTTACGATCCGGCCGCTCACTCGCGGACAACGATACGGCGACGCTTCGCCTGTACTGCGGCGCTTGGCGATCGACGTCGACGCATGGCCGGCACCGCCAGCCGGTCTCTTCGTAGTTGAGGAGCGCGCGGTATATCTCCGCAGCCGTTCCCCGATGACCGTCGCGCATGAATTTTCGCATGGCTTAGACTGCGCGCTCGGCGATGGAGTCTATCGCTCGGGCATCGATCCGAAGATTCGCGCAGCGTTCGCATCGGCGAGCGCGTTTGTCACGCCGTACGCAGCCACGAGCCACGACGAATACTTCGCCGAATGCGTGCGCGCGTACGTTGGCGCGAATGATCCGACCTCGTTTTGGCCGCGTGCAACGCGCGCGCGGCTAGCCGCGATCGATCCCGCAATGTTCGAAATTCTCGATACGATCTTCGGGCAGATCGGCGTCGGATGACATGCTGTGGCGCCTGCCGCGCCGAGTCCTTTGCATTGCTCGCGGCGCGCAAGGGCGCTCACGAAGCCTATGAAGTAAGGACGCAAGCGCAGTCGCTTTCGAAAGTGTTGGGCTGCTGCAGGAGGAGATAGAGATTTCTCTCGCACTGGCGCGAACATATATCCATGGCGTCTAGAAGTGTGAACGAGGTCTTTAGGTTGGTTGCGCGGAGCAAGCCGCTAGCCGCGATGAGGCTTAGGCGTGAGTAGTAACCAACTGAGTCCCGGTAGCGCGAAAACTTCGATAAAGCAGGACGCTCTGGGAAGGGACAGGTTTGTCAAAAATCTTGCCGAGGTAATTCGCAACTACGGAAAGTCAGATAGTCTCACAATAGGCTTATACGGGCCGTGGGGTTGTGGTAAGAGTACGCTTCTTAACTTTGTTATCGAAGATTTGGGAGAAGACCCCGAAAGCATCGCGGTACTGCGATTTAATCCCTGGAATTTCTCGCAACAAGAAACACTAATTTCTGCGTTCTTTGCGGCACTCTCAGCGCTCATTAAGCGCAACGATAATTCCAGACGAGCGAAGAAGGCCGCTGCGCTGCTTGATACTCTCTCCGGATTGACTGCTCCAGCGGCGTTAGCGCCGGGGTTCGGAGTAATTCCACAAGCGCTCAAGCAATTCGCAGATGCGGCCAAAGACTATGCTAGAGCTTTTGGCGATCTTGAAGAAACAAAGCGAAAAATCTCCGACGTCCTGAGAAAGAGCCCGAAACGCTTTGTTATCGTCATAGACGATATTGATAGGCTCACCGAACCTGAGATTCGGTTGATATTCCAACTCGCGAAGTCTATGGCCGACTTCACGAATGTCGTGTACGTGATGGCGTTTGACCGAAAGATCGTCGCTAAAGCTCTTGATGGTATAACCGGAGGCGAGGGTAACGCCTACCTGGAAAAAGTCATCACCGTACCGATAAACGTGCCGCCGCTTACAGGGCGTCAGGCGCAGCGATTGATTAAGGCCGAGATTGATGCGTATTCCAAGCGTCAAAGAGCCTTTGATTGGCACAATAAGCGGCAAGAGGAAGTTGAAACGCTTATCGTTCGCATCGTTGAAACTGTTCGGCAGATAGAGCGATTCACGAACGCTTTGAAAGTGCTGGAAGGACTAACGAAAGACGATATTAACTTTACGGACCTAATCGCGTTGACGTTTCTTAAGGCAACGGAACCGTCACTGTACGACTTTATAAGCGCTCATCCCGAAATATTCGTGGATGACATGATGAACCAACTACTCCGCGGCGATGACCAAGATGAAGTTGAACGAAAAACGCTCGACGCGGAAATAGCCAAGTTGTCGATGAAGAGCGAAGACGCCGTCGAACTGCTCGAAATCGTGTTTCCGAAGATAGCGAGGCTTTATAAGCGCCACGGTGGTTCCAAGCATTGGGGCGATAGGGAATGGCGCCGACAGTTTCGTGCTTGCGCCGACTATAGAACCTTCTTTCGGTACTTCGCATTACAGGTCGATGAAGGCGACATTTCGGCCGCCGATCGCAAGGCTCTACATGAGTCCCTGGCATCGGTTGAGGACTTTGAAGCGTTTCTTCGGAGCCTTGGCGACGAAGGGCGACGCTACTTCACAATGCAGTACCTATCCGATGTTCAGCCCGATGAATTGACCGACGAACAAATTGAAGTCGTCGTAACGGCCATTCTCGATATCGGCGACGAGTTGGGTGAGGGGCCATCCGAAGAAGCAATAGTAGCGTGCAATGCGTTGCTCAAGGCGCTCACGGATAGGCGGCGCTTCGAAGTTACGGTGGCGGCGCTTGGGAAGCCGCCCGCAAGCATCGAGATGCCGGTGGTGTTAATCAACCGCCTTGGTTCAACTCAGATTGCAACATTTAATCGCCAACAGGCTGAACAATTGTCGGTCGTAGAGGCTCAATTGTTGAAAAGAGCCTGGGGCGATGGAAAGTTGATTTCGCATAAGCGGATGCTCTATCTTGTCAACCAATGGTTGAGAGTGTCCGCAGACGATGCGAAGAAGACCATAAGAGAAACGTTGGATGGCAACGATGCCGAGTTCCTAAAATTTCTCTCTCTGTATGAAAATGTTCAAACTCAAGCGTCATTTTATCCGGTGCGGTTCTATGTGGAAGGCATCTCGCGCATTTACACTCTTGAGGAGCTAAAGGAACGACTCGGGCGCCTTAGTAGTGACGCAAGGTACGAGACCGAAAATGAACGTCTTTTGCAGATGCTCGCTGAAGTCGACAAAGCATTACAGCCGGCACCCGAAGAGGCCGAGCCACAACGGGAAGGCCACGAAGAGGCAGTTGTGACGGATATGGAGACTATCGAATAAACCCGCACGCGCCTTAACGACGAGTCGATGGGGCAGCGCTCTCTCGCGATTCCACATAGATTTTGCGGGGGAGTTTTGCGGGGGAACCAGCCGTGACAAAGGCGACACAGGCGACTCGTTTCGTGCTTAAACTCGTACTCCAACGCATACGGCCGCACGAATGGCGGAAACTGTTAATCAGCAAGTCGTTGGTTCGAGTCCAACATCCGGAGCCACTTCACGAAGATCCTGACCCCAATTCCGACTACAATTGGCGGGTTGCGGCAGGGTCTTCGCTATCTTGGAGCACCGCGTCATCGCGCGCCCCGCGCAGCAGAAAAATAGTAACTTAGGACTCGACGAGCACGGCGCATGCGGAAGCGCGTCGCTGCCACGCCAAATTGACAGGTGCCGACATTTGCGAGGCGAAGACCTGCGCATGCGCACCGTCGACGTTCCGAACTTCGGCAGCGTCGACCCGGAATTGCTCCATACGATCCTGGCGCGTCCGCTTTTTGCGTATCTCGCCACGTCTCACGCGGACGGGCCGCGCCACTCGTCCGTGTGGTTCCTCTAGGAACTCGATGCGCTCTTGGATCATCGCAAACGATCACGACACGTTTCCGCTGCGTATCGCCGCCGAGCCGCGCTGCGCGATCGGCATCGTCGATTTCGATGCTTCGATAGGACGTGTCCATCATGCCGGTTTCCGCGGCAATGCCACGGTCGAATCATGGGAGCCGGAGCGTGCGCGCAGGCTGCTTCGCCGATATTTGGGCGACGACGAAGCACACTGGGACAGTCGTTTCCGAGCGACGGTCAACAACGCATCAAATCGGTGGATCCGCTTTGTGCCCGAGACCGCCGTCATTCGCGATCAAACCTACGCGCCAAACGTAACCGAATAATCTCTATTCTATTGTGCATGGAAAATCATGGATCATACTTTGGAGCGAACCTCGAGATCAGAACAACATGCAAATTTTCAGGGCGGACGCACGAATAAAAAAATGTTACTCTGTAAAACAAGCTGACAGTGGCTGAATTCACCAAACCATCCCGGCGCAGCACCGGATACGTCGATCCCACCTGACCTCTGCTGTGGCAAAGCTCGCGTTCATCATCGGCGGCACAGGTCAAATCGGTCTGGCAGCAATAGACTGTTTTTTGGCCGCCGGTTGGAGTGTCACAGTGGCTCATCGCGGCGGACGATCGCTCTCGCGCCACCTGCGCGATAATCGATGTAATACAATTGCACTCGATCGCGACGAAGCAGGCGCGCTGAGGCGCGCTGTGCCTTATGGTGCCGACGTCGTGATCGACTGTATCGCGTACGACCAATCTCATGCGAACCAATTGCTCGAGATCGAATCGCAAGTCGGTGCTTTTGTGGTCATCTCATCTGCGAGCGTATATATGGACGAGCACGATAGAACTCTGGATGAGGCGCAGTTGCCCGACGAGTATCCCGAGCTTCCGACGCCTATCTCGGAAACACAACGCACGGTAATGCCTGGGCCAGAAACGTATTCATCACGAAAGATCGCACTCGAGCGCACGCTGCTCGATAAGGCCTCGATACCGACGGTCATTCTGCGGCCGGGCGCCGTCTACGGCATCGGCTCGGCCCATCCAAGGGAGTGGTGGTTTTTGAAACGCACGCTCGATGGACGCAAAATCGTACCTTTGGCTTACGAAGGCTTGAGTCGCTTTCACACCTCATCTGCAAAGAATATCGCTGAACTGGCCCGACTCGCGGTCGAGCGTTCGTTTCACGGGATATTGAACGCCTGCGACTCGGAATGCCTCACTGTTTTTGAAATTGGGGAAACAATCGCCGCCACCGTCAGCCACCAATGGAGTCTGGTGCCCATACCGCATGGTCGTGAACACGGCTCTGCTGGGATGACTCCCTGGTCCGTGCCGAAACCCTTTGTTCTGGACATGCGAGCGGCGGCCAATCTCGGCTATCGTGCCGTCACAACCTATCAGGCAGAGATGCCGTCGTACTGCGCTTGGTTGTCAGCTCAAGCACGCGCCCAACCTTGGCGCCAAGCCTTTCCTATCCTACCGCAATATCCCGCAAGCGATCTCTTCGACTACGCAGCTGAGGATGAATTCATGAAAACTCTTGCAAAGCACTAAAGAACCACGTCTTGTGAAAATATCAGGGTCGCCAACGCCCGAGCCGATGGTTCTCACCGCACACGACGCGGCTTGGACACGCCTTTTTGAGTCGCGCATGCCTTGTGTATGGCGCTGCGTCGGCCGGCGGCGAAACAGAGATCGGCTACAGCGTCGTCATAGCGCGTGCTCGAGCGCAAGGGGTTTTCGCGCGTCAGCGAACGCTCCGACCCTGAGGAGGACGATGGCGAAAATAATCTGGCGGATTGGCACGAACCGTGGATGACGCGCGCCTTGAATTCGATCGTATGTATGCCGCGATCGCAAATAGCCAGGTCTACCGCCAGATCGTTCATCGCGCCTTTCCGGATTTATCGGAATGGCTTACTCCGTACAGCGCCATCGATCTCGCGCTGCTCGAGCGGATCGCCCAGATCCTAAACGTCGGACCGAACTCATCCTTCATTGATCTCGCCTGCGGATTGGGCGGTCCCGGCCTCTGGGTCTGCGAGCGGACCGGCGCGTCGCTTGTCGGTGTGGATTTTGCTGGCGCAGGCATCAACGCTGCAAGAGAACTCGCGCGCCAGCGAGGAACCGCTCGGGCCTCTTTCGTGGACGCCGATGCCACTCACACGTGCCTTCCCGCGAAGACTTTCGATGGGCTGATGAGCATCGACGCAATCCAGTTCATGGATGGGCTAAGCGTCGCAACGGAGATCGCGCGTTTGCTTCGGCCCGGCGGCATCGTCGCGCTCACCACATGGGAGGCGTTGGCGGACGATCTGCCAATTGCGACTGTCGCAAAAGACTATTGCGCGGTTTTCAAAGCCGCAGGCTTTTCAATTCGCCATTACGAGTCACTTGCCAATTTTCGCGAACGAGAAAACGCGCTGTATGCGTCGGTCGAGTTCTATCGGGACGCCTTGCGCGAAGAGATCGGCGAAGATGCAAACCCGTTGTTGGAGGAAGCTCATGACGGTCTAGCGCGAGCCAAGGAACCGCCGCGCGTGCGGAAGATATTCCTGGCGGCTAGGTGTGACTGAATTTAGTAAGAAACTCGACTTCGGCAAGACCGCCGCCGACTATGGGCGGCATCGGGCCGGTTTCCCAGCGCGTTTTTTTGATACGCTCTTTGAAACAGGCAAAGTTCGCAAGGGCGATCATGCCCTGGATCTGGGCACGGGGACCGGCGCGCTGGCGCGCGGCTTGGCGCTTCGCGGTTGCGAGGTCACCGGACTGGACCGTTCGCGCGAGCTACTCGACGAAGCAAACCGTTTGGACCGCGAAGCCGGCGTTTCGATTCAGTACGTGCAGGCGTCCGCTGAAGAAACCAGATTGCCCGCGGATGCATTCGACGTTGTCGGCGCTGGCCAGTGCTGGCACTGGTTCGACCGTAAGCGTGCGGCCGCGGAAGCGCGGCGCGTGCTGAAAGCCGGTGGTCACATCATCATCGCGCATTTCGATTGGGTGCCGCTTCCCGGAGATGTCGCAGAGGCCACGGAGCATTTGATTAGCGAGCATAATCCCGAATGGAAGCTCGGCGGCGGGACCGGAATTCATCCTGGCTGGTTCGCCGAGCTTGCGATCGCTGGATTCAAAGAGCTGGAGGCGTTCGCGTTTGACGAGGCGGTGACGTACTCACACAATGATTGGCGCGGCCGCATTCGCGCGAGCGCAGGTGTTGGTGCAAGTTTACCGACCGACGCCGTAAAGCGATTCGATGCTGCGCTCCGAGAGTTGCTAAAAGAACGATTTCCGCAAGATCCGCTGGAGGTGCCACACCGCGTCTGGGCCGTCACTGCGCGAGCGCCGAAATGAAATGACCGCAAGCGCGCGAACCTGTCCTCTAAGGTGAATTTTCGCAAGTGCGCGATCAGCCTCTTCGCGGCCGTCTCGGCGTTGTCGGGGTGCCTCTCTTCGTCAAAGGCGCCAACCGGCAATGCGATACGCGTCGCGGCCATGTGTCCGCCCCGCCGCCAATGTTGAAACAACGTCCACCAGTATGTGAAAGGCGCGCGAAGTGAAAAAACAGATATTTGTTGGGTTCATAGCTCTGGCAGTTTTGCTGTGCACTCCAAACGCTCGCTCCGGAAACGGATTAGTACTGCCAGCATACATTCCGACGCCTGATCCAAGCGCAAAAGTCGTGCATCTGGCTGGCAGCTATTCGGGTGTGGTCGCCGAGCCCGACGGAACCACAGCCGCGCAACCGAATGAAAACATTCCGCCCGGCGTTCATCAATATTCGTTTGAATCAACCGCCGGCGTCGCTCCATCCCCGCCTCCGGGATTCGAATACGTTGGCACCGGACCATACTTTGGTAATTACTCCAAACCGGGATACAGCGGGGTACGCGGCTATGTGTATCTGCCCTGCAAAGCCGCGAGCTTGAAAATGTCGGGCAAGGATGCTTTAGAGACGGGATATGTTTATGTCGGCGGCTTCGGCGCCGGCAACAATAGTACGGCCGTCGACGCGGGTTTCCAAGAGAGCTCGATTCACGATGGTTCAGAGGCTGACAATTACGCGCTTGTCGTCAAATATCAAAATAAGAGCGGGATGGACCACTGGACAAATCGTTTCTCATGCGATCAGGAAGTCTATTATTCATTCGAAACCATCTCGCCAACACTTCTTGTGATCAACGCGACCGGCGAGGCTTGGTTTAAACATAATAAGAAATATGCAACGGGCCAAGTGCCTATCCACCCAAATCCTGGCGATGGATGGGATCCAAGCGGCCGCGTACCCGGCATTACTGATGATGCCGTAGTTGTCAAACGCATGGTCTCGATTGCCCAGCCGCCCGAATGGTCTTCTTTTATAAATGGAAACCGCAACTGGTTTCGTAACGGTAGCTACTTCGGTCACCGGGCGGGAAACAGAACCCCGCTTGTACATTGGCGCGGCTGTGAAGTCAAAGTCTCTATAGCGGGAGTGTTCGGGTGGGTGACGTGTGACAACGTCATGATACACAATCATTGGTCACCGCACGGTAAGGGCGCTTATATACATCCAGATATGGCAGGCGCGCCGCCCGACGATTTTAGCGTTGCAATCGACCTGCATTAGCGAAAAGGGTTAATCGCTGTCAAACGCGACCACTAGCGACGCGAATCTGAGCAAAAGGCTAGTTGACGAGGGCGAAATTAGTTAATAATGCCCCATCGCGCACCTGCGTCGGTCCGCGGCGCCAGCGGATTTCGGCACCGCGAACTCCGGGCCCGGTAGCATAGGTTTCAGAACGCGCTCCGCCTCTGCTTTCAGGTTCTCACAACGATGGCCAAAGGCAGGATGGGACACGATTCTTGGCACATTTGTTCGAACATAGCAACTCCTGTTTGGACCGGCCGGCGGTGTGTTGTTCGGCTGCTCTAACTGGATGAATCTATTTTCTGCCTGTGGGGGGCATGATCATGAAAAAAGCAGCAATTTACACAGCGATCCTTGGGCTAGTTCTGACGCTCATAGTCACGTCATCTGCACGTGTTTTGGCGGCCACGCCGGCGGAATGCGCTATCCTGCAGCAGCCAGGTGTCTACGACCGTGATAGCACGTTCACAAGTCGCGATCATTTCGAACAAGTGAAAAATTGGGTGAAAGACAGCAGCTTTCACTCTTATCAACAGATGCATGATGCTGCCGCTAGCCTGTGACCTGAGGTGGCAAAACCGCTCAGGTTGAAACCGTGAGTTCCGGCCCTAAGGG
>JAAXMC010000068.1 GCA_013036315.1 Vulcanimicrobiota bacterium | reverse complement strand
GCCCCACCCTCCGCAGGTGATGCCGGGGCGTCAAGTGAAAGCGCGCCGGCCAGACATGCATCGCGGCACTTGCAAAAACCCATCGCGTTGGGTATCATATATGCCGGAGGTTCCTCCGCGATGCGGGCGGTTGCGAATCTATGTGCACCCGCGCGATCATAGCCCACCGCACGTTCACGTACACAGCGACGACGGCTCCGTTAAGGTGTTGCTTGGGGTTGGCTGCGTCGAACAGGGCAAGGTGCGCGGGAGAATGAGGCCTGGTGACGTTCGCGATGCGGGACCACTAGTTGCGGGCCGCTTAGATGAATGTTGGAGAATATGGAGACAATTTCATGGTGAAACTTATAGGGTTTGATGCCAAAAGCATCGCGATTGCACGCAAGCTTGGCGCCGAAGAAATGGCGCGCAGCCCAGTGTCAGCCGTTTATTCAGCGCGCGAAGATTCCGTGATAATAAAAATGCCGTCCCGAACGTTAGTGAAGATACCACGCCCCTGGATCGAAGAACTGCGTGACCTTTCGAAGAGCGCTCTGAAACGCTTGAGGCTCGACTTTGTTCGCGAGGCGATCGAAGTTCCGCCACACGATATCCACACGTCCGCGATGGGTCTGCTGCGCGACGCGATCTTCGGCGAAGATCCGTACGCGCGCGCAGGCAGTGCGACCTCACCGGCAAAGGCGAGAGCCGCGCGCCGCAACGGCGCCAAAGGCGGCCGGCCCCGAAAAAAGGCTACAGCGCGCCGCTAGCCCCCGGCGATGGGAACGCTTATGTAGCGCCGAACCCACGGCGTTATGTTCCGCTATTTAACGGCCGGGGAATCACACGGCCCGGCTTTGGTCGGCATTCTTGAAGGGTTACCGGCGCAGCTGCATTTAGACGTCGAACGGATCGACGCCACTCTTGGCCGCCGGCAAGGCGGCTATGGCCGCGGCAAGCGGATGAAGATCGAGCTCGACCAAGTCGAATTCCTCGCGGGCTTGCGCGGATCGTACACCTTGGGTTCGCCGCTCGCCGTCATGATTCGAAATCGGGACTATAAGAACAACCGGGACTTGATGGATCCGATTACCGGCGCGGGCAAACCGCTGACCAATCCGCGACCCGGTCACGCCGACTACGCCGGCGCGCTGAAATACCGCCAGCGCGATCTGCGAAACGTGTTAGAGCTCGCCAGCGCGCGCGAAACGGCGATGCGCGTCTGCCTGGGCGAGATCTGTGCACAATTCCTGGAAGCGCTCGGCATCACCACGCGATCATATGTTCATCGCATCGGCCCGGTGGAAGTCGGCGACATCGAAGATTTTTCGCAAGAGGATGTGGAGCGTAGCGATGTGCGCTGCCCCGATCCAAAAGCCGAACGCGCGATGATCGAGGCGATCGATAAAGCCAAAGAAGCCGGCGACACGCTCGGCGGCCAGTACATCGTGCGGGTCGACGGCATGCCGGTCGGCATCGGCAGCAATCGTCAGCCCGATACGCGGCTCGACGGAGTCTTGGCCGGCGCGTTGATGGGCATGCAAACCGTGAAAGCGGTTGAAGTCGGGCTCGGCGCCGACGTCGCTTCGCGTTCCGGGTCCGCCGCCCACGATTCGTTCTCTTTAAATGAAGCGCAAGTCGTCCGCACGAGCAATCGTGCGGGCGGCATTGAAGGCGGCATGAGCAACGGCCAGCCGATCGTCCTACGCGTCAGCGTGAAGCCCATCCCGACGCTGGTGAAGCCGCTACCGTCGGTCAATCTCCAAGAGAAAACCGTGGCGCCGGCTACGGTCGTGCGCAGCGACGTGTGCGTCGTGCCGGCGGCAGCAATCGTCGGCGAAGCGATGGTGCGGCTGGCGCTGGCCGGGCCCGTGCTCGAAAAATACGGCGGCGATTCGATTGAAGAGACGCTCGATAACCTGCAACGCAGCAACGCGGCCGCGAGCGTGCTCTTCGATCGCTCCCCCACCGGGGCGTGAAACGCCACATCGCCCTCACGGGATTTATGACCGCCGGCAAATCCACGATTGGCAAGAAGCTC
>JAAXMC010000067.1 GCA_013036315.1 Vulcanimicrobiota bacterium | reverse complement strand
GAATTCGCCGAAGAGTTTAAAACTACCCAACCCTCACGGTTATCAGCTGCGTAAAACGCCACCTCAGGTCACCGTCGCTCGTCGCTAGATGTTTCTTCCTCCGGATTAAGCCAGACGAGTCTCTTTGCCTATTCCTACCGCACGGACGGTAAGATTCAACAGCAGCAGATCAATTTGTCCAGTAACTCGAACGTTGGAAACAGCGCGCTAAACATGACGTACAGCAATGGAGGGCGGATACTCCAGCGAACGGAGACCGGCCCCGCCGCTAACGGCACGTCGACCACGGCATCCTATGACATCAACAACACGTCGGACACGGGAATCCTTACATCCCTTCATTATCCAGCTGTCAACGTCAGTGGATTCTCGTACGACGCAGAAGGCGATCCTCTCGGATATCAAGATTCAATCGTTAACGTTGGCACAACGACGCAGTCCTTCACTTACACGAGTCGTCGTGAACAGGAAATGGATTCTCGTTCACCAGTTCCGGCGGGAACCTCCCCAAACGCAAATTTCGCGAACGGCGTTACGGTCGCCGGCACGTACAGCCAGAACGAATTATCCTGGAACGCTACCGCTGGGACCGCTACCGGTTGGGACAATCCCTCCAATAGCACGACTGGCAACGCGACGGCTTTCAGTTATGATACCGCAGGGCGACAGACGTCTCGCGATGACACTATTTACGACAGCTACGGAAATCCGCACGATTACGTGTCAACTCGCCAGTATGACGCAGAGAATCGTATCGTGAGCGGTTTACAACAACAGCACGGCGTGGGAATAACCGGCACGTACAACACTCTTACAGCCTACCAGTGGGGTCCGAATGGCCATCCGATCTTGACAGGCTCGACGCCAAGAGTTTCAAACGCAACGCCATCGACGTCACAGCTCGCTTACGACACGCTTCATTGGAATGGCGGGCGGTTACTGTTTACAACAAATTCACAAGGACAAGTAGACGATATCAAACTAGGCGCAGTTGGTGATATCACGCCGATCGACGCCGGATATTCCGGCCTGACTTTCTGGGATCGCATCGCCGGCTCTGCTGCTTTTTGCCACAATGCAACCGGTGCAGCAGGCACCGACGCCAGTTCGGCTACTCACACTACAACGGGCTGCGCCAGGTCCAGCGGACAAACAATGCAGCAGCCAGCGTCAATCGTTTGGAGCGGTAGCACGGGCCTCGCCGGCGGAGTAGGGCAAGGTCATGTTCTGGGTATGCCGGGCAGCGACGGACTTGCCGATGGAGTCGGAATTCTGCAAGGTGTCAGGTTGTATGATCCGCAGTTGGGCGGGTGGACTACTCCCGACGCCTACCAAGGCAGATTAGACAGCCCTATTACCGAGAAGAGCTATATTTGGAACAACGACAATGCCGTGGCTTTTAGCGATCCAAGCGGAAACGATCCGGCCGGGGAAAGCTTCTGGGGCACCGTTGGTGGAGTGGCCGGCTTCATCATAGGCGCCGTTGCCGTCGCCGCATTGGTTGCGCTAGTAATTGTCGCGGCTCCAGAAATCCTCGCTGCTGTCGGCATAGGCGCGGCAGCCGCGCTCGAAGCCACGGAGATAACTGTCGCTGCGTCCGACGTCGTCGAGGGGCTGGATACCATTGTCGGCTTTGACGTACCGATTTTCAGAATACCGTTCGTCAAAATCCCGGCAATAGCCCAAACATTCGCGAAGGTGGGGGGCGCGATCGGCGCTGCTATCGGACAACACCTTGGAGAGGACTATGCGAAATCCAAGGATACGGCTCCCATGCACGACTCCTTCATCTTTACTTACATATGGGGAGATTTCGAGACGATGGACCATCAAGTACTCCAGTACTTCTATAAGGAAAGGGTCCATAATGCGGAAAATTACGGCTTCCATCATGGTGTGCTCCACGATCCCTCTGAGGGGCTCAACGGTTCGTACGACACGATGCAAGGCGCGTTAAACGGCGGCCCAGGCATGCTGAACTACTGCTGGTCTTGCGATAAGTCCGGCGGAAACCCATTCCCGCTCTAGGAGTTACGTTAAGATAGTATGACTTTCAGCACCCAGAAAGCCCGCAAACTGGGGGGTATCGGAAAATGCGATACCCCCCGTTAAAAACGGTTGAGGCGTTCTCGGCGCCTAAGCCGGTGGTTTTAACCTTGACGATGGCCCGCGATTTGCTATGCTCGCAGTATGAGTAAACAAACGGGGGGCAAGCGGTCGATAGGGACACTGGCTGGTGCGTTTGTGGCAAGTATTTTGCTTTCGGGATTTGCAAGATTTGAGCAGATAACTACCTC
>JAAXMC010000066.1 GCA_013036315.1 Vulcanimicrobiota bacterium | reverse complement strand
CAACCCCGGCGGCTGCCAGCGCCATCGGAATCCCGCAAGCCGCGACCACGAGCTTGCGCGGCACGCGATCCGAAAGCCATCCTAAATATACCGCCGATGCTATCGAACCGATCAGGGAAGCTGCCGCCACGAGCCCCGTCCCGACTTTAGGATCCCCGACCTTCAGCATGTCGCGGAAAAAGAAAAAGATGAACGTCATCAGCAGCGATAGGCCGAACGCGAGAAAGAGCCGCGCCACGAACACCACCGTGAAGTCATGCCAATCGACGATCCGCGCGCGGCCTTCTTGTTCGTTGGGCGCGTTTCGTTCGGGAACGGCAAACAGCGTCAACGCGCCGAGCCCGATCGCTACCGCAATGCCGACGAACGCGCTTTGCGGAGACATTCCGGCCGCGACGCCTAATCCGACGACCACGCCCACGACCATCGCGACACCTCGGATACCCGATACCGTTCCCCACAACGCTTTCGGCACGACGTCGGGCAGCAACGCCTGATATGCGGCCAACGCTACGTTTGCGCCGACGGTTGCAAGCAGCAAAAACGCTGTGAAGAGACCGAGGCTGCGAACCTCGGCCATCATGACAAGACAGACTACGTCGACGGCCGCGCCGCCGAGGATAAAAGCTCGGCGTGGAACGCCGCGGCGGCGCAACCGATCGGAAAGTGCGCCGGCGAGCGGCGGAACGCCCATCGACACGAATGAAACCAGCGCCGCGAGCACCGCAAACACTTTCACGTGGTCGAGCGGAGCGAAGACGACGATCGCGGCCGGTACCGATATCGTGATCAGCGCAGTGTCTTGAAAATGCAGCGGCACCCAAAATGCATTGAGGAGTGCGGACTTCCTAACGCCGTACGCTGCCTTCAGATGTGCAGCTCCGGCAGACCCGCGGCTCGCAGGCTTGCATTCAATCTGGCTAGTCTCTCGCCAAAGAGCGGCGCGAGTTGGCCCTCAACTTGCGCGGTCTGGGCGGAATACATCTCCGCGAGCATCGCCTGTGGACGCGTCGGCGCGCCATCGTATTGCTCGACCGTGTAGCGCAAGTACGCGAGTTGCTCGCTCAGGCGCGCGGGGCGGCGGTACCCGCTCGGTTCCGGATTCCGCAAGCGTTCCAGCTGCGCCGTTAAGAGCTCGTCATACGCGTTGAGTTGCGCTTGCTGCGACCCCGCGCGCGGACGCAGCGCCGCCACTTGGCTCCGCAAGCTATCTAGGCGCGCGAGCGCTACCTCGACGCGCTCCTGCGTGGCGGCCAACGACTGCAATGCATCGTACTGAGCTTGCAGATCCGCGGCCGCCACCGGGTGATGCGGGTCCATTTCCACGGCAACCGGCGCGGACAACGTCTTGCCCGCAACGTCTATCTCGATAGAGTACGCGCCCGGCAAGACTTGCGGCCCGCGGATTTTCATCGGGAAAAATATGTAATATGGACGATTGTCCTGTACCGTGCTCGTTCCCGAAGGCGGCAGCGAATGTAAGTCCCAGCTGAACCGATTTAAGCCGGCGTGCACCGTCACGGGAAAGACATCGATCGCCCGGCGTTTCGAATCGAGGATGCGAACGGTAATCGACGGTTTCACCTTCGCCTCAGCCGGTGGAACCTTGGTAAGGTACAGCGAGATGAGCGCGCCGTATGGTTTGTTGTCCGAAACGTACGCGCCGCGCCCGTGCTCGTGGTAGGACGAACTCGAATAGCGCAGCGCCGGCATCGGCGCGAACAGGTAGTCGCCCGCGGCGAGCGCGCGGCTCCAGTTCTGCAACGGCGTTAGATCGTCGAGGACGTAGAATCCACGCCCGTGCGACCCGAGGATCAGATCGTTATCGCGGGGATGCACTGCCAGATCGAAAATCGGTACGTGCGGAATGCCGAGCCGCAGATCGCCCCAATGCTCACCGCTATCAAATGATGCAAAAATGCCGGTTTCGGTGCCCGCGTAAAGCACGCTTGTATTTCGCGGATCTTCGCGAACGACATGAACGTAAGCCGAAAGACCGTGGCCGATTGAGGTCCACGTTCTTCCGTAGTCGCGAGTTACATAAGCGTACGTCGCGTAATCGTTCCATTGGTGACGGTCGAACGAAACATACGCTGCGCCGGCGTGCACCGGCGAGGGCGAAAGCGAACTCACGCGCGCGGGCAGCTGGAGCCCGGGGACATTTCCGATGAGATCGTGCCAGCTCTTTCCGCCATTGCGGGTCAGCTCAAGGTGCCCGTTGTCCGTGCCGTACCATACCGTACCGGGATCTTTCGCGTCCTCGCCGATCGCATAGATCGTGCAATACGTCTCCGCATTGGTATCGTCAAGTGTGATTGGTCCGCCGCTGGCCTCAAGCTGTGACGGATCGCAGCGCGTGAGATCCGGGCTGAATTCCGCCCACGAATTCCCTTGATCCGGTGATCTGAATAAGACGTTGCCGCCAAAGTACACAACGTTCGGATTGAAATGCGATATCAGGAGCGGAGCGCTCCAGTTAAAGCGGTACTTGTACGTCTGCGCTCCCGTGCCGAACCCGATGATCGGCTGCGGCGAAATATACCGGCGTTCGCCGGTGCGTAAATCTTCGCGGGCGAGATCGCCGAAATGCGTGTCTTCATAAATGACGTTGGGATCGCGCGGATCGGCCATCGCGTATTGTCCGTCGCCCCAGTCCGAGATGTTCAGCCACGCCCCGCCGCCGACTCCGTCGTTTTGATTCAATCGTTCGTTGGGGCCGCGCCACACCTCATGGTCTTGCAGCCCGCCCATGATGTGATATGGAACGTCCATATCGTAGCCGACACGATAAATCTGAGCGAACGGAACGACGTTGTCGAAACTCCAGGTCTTGCCGCCGTCTACGGAATAATGGAAGCCCATGTCGCTGCCGTTGAGCAGCCGCTGCGGATTCTTCGGATCGATCCACAGATCGTGATTATCTCCGCCGCCGCCCGCACTGCGGAAGTGTTTGCCGCCGTCCTTCGAGACGCTCAAGCCGCCCGCTACCGCAAATACCCTTTCCGGATTCGATGGGTCGCAGCGCACTTGTGAAAAATAAAACGGCCTGAAGTTGATCTCTTGGCTGGAATTGCGGAGCTCCCAATGTGCGCCGGCGTCCCGGCTGCGGTAAAGCATGCCGTTCTTGACGGGAACGAATGCGTACACAATCTCGGGGTTGCTAAAGCAAACGCTTATCCCGACGCGGTTGATCGGACCGCCCGGCAGCCCGTTCCCCAACCGCGGATCGGTTAATCTTCGCCATGTCCGGCCCGCGTCGACTGACTTATAGAGCCCGCTTCCGGGCCCGCCGCTGCGCATGGTCCAGGGCCGCCGCAGGTAATCGAACATTCCGGCGTACACCACATTGCCGTTCTTCGGATCGAAAGCGAGGTCGCTGCCCCCGGTCGTATCGTTGACGTGGAGCACGCGGCTCCAATGTAATCCGCCGTCCGAACTGCGATAGATCCCTCGCTCACCCGTCGGCGCAAACTCCCGGCCCATGGCCGCAGCCAGAACGATGGCGCTATTCTGCGGATCGATCGCGATCTTTGCGATGCTTCCGCTATCGGGCAGGCCGACGTTCTGCCACTGACGCGCGCCGTCGGTGGAAAGCCAAATACCGTCCCCGTACGCCGCGGTGTTGCGCGGAAATCCTTCGCCCGTTCCGATCAGCAGGCGCCGCGGATCGCGCGGATCGATTGCGATCGCGCCGACAGCCGCGGTTTGCCCGGCTTCGAAGACCGATACAAATGAAAGCCCCCCGTTCTCGGATTTCCACAAACCGCCGGACGAATGCGCGAGGTAAACGATCTTCGAATTGCCGGCAATGCCAGCCACGGCGTCGAGCCGCCCGCCCATGACGGCAGGCCCGATCCAGCGGTACGCGAGGTCGCCGAACGGCGATTCTGCGGCAGACGCGGATGCGGCCGCGCATACGGCCGCAATGATAACCAAAAGCCCGGCTTTCACCGGGCTGCAATCCGGTCCCGGACGGCGCCGAACCTTTTTAGCCGGTGTGCGACGCCGTGATCCACCGCTCGGCCCAGCGCGCGATTTCGTCGAGCGCGGGCCCCAGGTCGCGTCCGCAATCGGTCAGTTCGTAGATAACCCGGATCGGCGGCTCGGGCTTGACCTCACGGCGCACCACGTTCTCGGCCTCGAGTTCGCGCAGCCGCTCGGTCAGCAGGCGGTCGGAGATGCCGGGGATGCCTGCCAGCAGCTCGTTGAAGCGGCGCGGCCCTCCCATGAGCGTGCGGACGATAGCCCCGGTCCAGCGCCTGCCTACCAGCTCTACGGCCCGGTGGTAGCGTGGGCATAATGATTCTGCTGCTATTGACATCTTCCAGCGACTCCCTTACTATTTTAGCATACGGCTATAAAAAGTAAGTAGCCCAACGATAGGTAGGTATTAAGAAATGATTATTGCTTTGCTGATTGCCCGCTTGATTGTGGGTCTGGGACTCGCGGCGCACGGCGCCCAGAAGCTGTTCGGATGGTTCGGCGGATACGGCCCGAAGGGCACGGGCGATTTCTTTGAGGGCATGGGCTGGCGCCCGGGCGTCCTTTTTGCTGTGGCCGCCGGCCTCGGAGAGGTTGGCGGGGGTCTGCTGGTGGCGCTCGGCTTCCTGGGGGGCCTCGGGCCGGGCCTTATCGTGCTCGTCATGCTCACGGCCATTATCACGAGCCATTTGGGCAAGGGCTTTTTTATCCCCAATGGCTGGGAGCTTCCGGGCCTCTATATCGCCGGCGCGCTGGCGATCGATTTCGCCGGCTTCGGCGTATACTCGCTCGACAATGCGTTCGGCCTGAACGTCTTGACGACAGAGAGCGTCCGCTGGGTTATCATCGGCGCCGCCGTCGTGCTCGCGCTCCTCAGTGCCGGCGCGCGGCTTCTGCCGCGTCCCGCTAATGCGACCGTAGCCAAATAACGATCGCCGCGGCCGCCGCCGAATCGAACTCGTGCAGTAGTTCGTATTTGGGTCCCGCCTGGAGCTCGTCGCTTGAAAGCTGCAAGAGGAAATGATCGTCGCCGGGGAAGCGCTCCACGGCGACGACTCTCCCGGCGTCCCGCGCCGCCTTCGCTAAGTCATCAAAATCGGCAGCGGGTGTTTGCGTGTCGGCAAATCCGCGCAGCAGCAACACCGGTTGCCGTATGAAAGCAATCTCTTTGCGCGGATCGACGTTTGCATAGCTTTGAAAATACGGCAGCGCCAACAAGAGCGTATCGCGCTCGCGCGCAACCGGCGATGCGTTACGATCCTGTTCTTCCATCGCCTGGGAATATGGCACGCTCAGCGGGCCCACCAAGATTAACCCGCGCACGGGCGCGCCTTGCAGCGCAACTGCCAGCGCCGTCTCCCCGCCCTCACTCAGGCCCAAGAGATAGATCCGCGATCCATCGATTTTTGGAACTGCCGCCGCCGCCCGCACTGCAGACGCGGCATCATCGATGAAATTTTGCCGGCGCACCTGCGACGCTTGTGTTTTCGTGGTGCTTTCTCCGATGCCCCGGTTATCGTATCGCAGCACGGCGAACCCGCCGGCATTTAACGCCTGCGCGTAAAGGTCGAACACCGGTGTCTTGCCGACCGGCTCGGTGCGATCCGCGGGGCCGTTCGTGCCGATAAGAATCACGGCGGGCACTTTTGTCCCGATCGTTTTCGGATATGAAACGGTCGCGCCGATCGAGCTGCCGTCCGCGGAGAGAAATGTTAAACCTAAGAGCAGCGTCAGCGCGGGCAGCATTGAAGCGGGAGCGGCGTACGGCGCGGGGCAGGCTTCCCGCTTACCTCGGGCCGCGGCGTCGCAATCGGCGCCGGCGTAAAAACAGCCGACGGCGATGCCAGCGGCACGGCCGGATTGAACGGCGTCGCCGCGACTACAACGGGTTGCGTGGTGTCGATCTCCAGCCGGCGCATACGAACGTCGTACGCGACGCGCACGCCAAGACTTCTCAGCAAAGGTGCAATTTCAACGTAGGTCTGCGCCCATTGGGCCGGCGGCGTTCGCGATCCCACCGCGAGCTGCGCGAAACGATCGCCGCGCGTGACGACCAAGTGCGAGCCGCTGTAGCCGATGCTGGCCGCGACCGCCGTGACGAACGGCTCCAGCGGGGCCACCACGTGCCCGCCTCGGACGTAGACCGGGCTGTACGAATGAACGATCGCTCCGTTGAGCAGCACGACGAGCGCAGGCGTCATAAGTGGGAATATCATCGAGAAACCGCGATACTATCGCAGGACCTTATGCGCCTCATCTTTGCGTTCCGCGAGGCCGGCATGCGCTTCTCGCGCGATGGCTGCGCATTCTTATCACAGGCCATTGCGTTTAACGCGCTCTTCGCTATCTTCCCGCTTTTCGTCCTGATCTTGACGGGCGCATCGCTGATCTACCCCAACGCCAACCAGCAGATTCTGGGCTTTGTCGACGAATTTGCGCCGGCGCTCCATCAAACCGTCGCGAGCAATCTGCAAACGTACGTGTACGGCCGCGGCCTCTCGAGCATCATCGCGTTTCTCGTGGTGATCTGGGCCGGAAAAAATCTCTTCATGGGATTGGCTTATGCGCTGAACCGCGCGCTTGCGGTTCCCAAGAGCCGCCCGCTTATTCACGACATCGCGCTTTCGCTGATCATGCTCCCCCTGGTCGGTATCGTGATGGTCGTCGCCATGGGGTTGCCGATTCTCGTCTCGCTCTTCGTCGCGTACGCGCACGTGAACAATCCGCAAAACGTCTCGGAAGTGCTGGCGTACGCGCTCTCGATGCTGCTGATCTTCCTGGTGATCGTCGTGCTGTACACGTTCTTGCCCAATCGCGCGGTGCACTGGTATTTCGGCATACCGGGAGCGACCTTCGCGGCGCTCATGTGGCCGGCGGCGCAATACGCGTTCGCGTTTTATACCGTGCACGTTGATTTCACGCATATCTACGGCGCGCTCTCGGCGCCCCTCGTGCTCCTTTTGTGGTTCTATGTGCTCGGCGCGATCTTTTTCTTCGGCGCCGAACTGAGCGCGGCTTGGGCGCACGACAAGGGAACCGAGACGGTCGCGCCCTTGGTCGATCCGGTTCGGCCCGGCAAACATGACATCGTCGAAGCGGAATGCGAGGGCGCGTTGTGACCGGTGAGGAAAAGGCTTTCGTGCGTCGGGTTTTCGCAGTCTTCTTACTTGGCCTGAGCTTTACGCTCACCGGCGCAGCGCGCCCGCCCGTCCCGAAAGCAACGCCGACCCCACTGCCCACTGCTGCGCCCACGGCTGCGCCGAGATTGCCTTTGGTGGTCGTCTATCCGTTCGACTTCAGCAGCGACCTGCGCTCCGACACCGGCTTGAGAGCCGCCCAGCTGTACGTGACCGAAATGAATGCGGCCGGCGGCGTCGATGCGCTGCAAGCGCCGGCCACGATCAAGCGCGCGAATTATTTGGATTATGCCAAATCGTTGAGCGCTTCATACTACGTATCCGGCTATATGACTCCGCTCGGCGGAGCTGTTTCACTCGTCGAACAAGTTGTGGATACGTCCACCGGGACGATTATCTTGGGCGCCACCGCGCAGATTGCGTCATTTGAAGACGCCGCCTCGCAAGCCGTAAGCATTCGCGACGACATCGTCGGGCGCGAGCAAAGCAAAGCCCAAGCTTTCGACCAGAGCTCCGCGCAAACCACGCCGGCGCCGCTTCCCAGCAACCAAGCAAATATCAGTGGCGGCATCGCGGGCTTGTTCAAACGCCGGCCTCACGCGACTCCCGAACCGCGCGTCGCGGCCGTGGTCAAGCCCTCCAAAGGGATCTTCGTCGTCCGCGTGACCGGCAGCGCAAACGCCGCACAACTCAATGACGCAACCGGCGCGCTGTATTCCGCGCTCAATCAGCGTTACGTTACGCACAATAGCAACGCCGGCGGCGATGTTTCCAAAGCAGCCAACACCATCTGCGGCGCCGATCGAAACAATACCGTAGCTACGGGCGTGCTCTCCAAAAACTCCGTGCGGCGGGGCCTCTTCAGCCGCACGCGGTACACGTTCGTCTTCGACGTGTACACGTGTTTTGGCGCGAAGCTGGCCGAGTTGCCGGGCGACGGCGACTCGATATCAGCTGCCGTGAACGCAGCGGTGACCGCTTATGCGGCGGACCATCCGCAAAACAGCTAGCTAGTCTTCGAGCAGCCCTTGGGGCAGGTCGACGTCGATGCGCTTGTTTGCGATGTCGACGGATTTGACGAACGGCTCTATCAGCGGAACCAATTTGCCGCCCACCACAAGCATATCGGACGCGGGATAGTGCTCGACACGTTCGACCGTCCCAACCGCGCCGCTCGCATCGTGCAGTTCACAGCCCGTCAAGTCGGCGTCCAGAAATTCGTTGGGCGCGAGCTCGATCCGATCCCGGGGTGCGTACAGCGTCGCGCCCGCGAGCGCTTCGGCTTCTTGCGGCGACGCAATCTGCGCGAAGCGCACGAGCAGCCGTCCTTTGTGCTCGCGAACCGATTCGAGCGAAACGGAACGGGTAGTGCCGTCCAGGAGCGTCGCCCGCAACGTCTCTCCCGCCGAAAAAAGCATGCGACCCGCACGTGTCGGGTCGCATTTCAATTCGCCCCGGATACCGAACAAGCCGGCGACGCGCCCTACCGGGAGCTCGTCACTCGGGTGCGGCTTCCCCGTCTCCGCCTTCTTTGTTTTCATCATCGTCGGGCGCATCGTCGTAATATTCGTCCGCGTCAAAGATCTCAACGGAAATGCGGCCTTCAGCAGTCGCCCGCACGATCGTACGCAGCGCGTGTGCCACGCGGCCGCCGCGGCCGATCACCTTGCCGATATCTTCCGGATCGACCGCAAGTTCGATCAGCGCCTGCTCGCCATTCTCGGGCGGATAGCTTTCAATCGTGACCTCGCCGGGTTTCGCAACCAATTTCTTGGCCAAGAATTCCAGCAGTTCACCGGCGCGCTTCTGTGAGGCGGCGGGATCGTCGGGGGCGCGGCGCTGCATCGGCGGACGGCGGTGCGGCGGCCTGGCGCCGCCCATCGGCGGTCGACGGCGCGGAGGACCTTCGTCTTCAGGTTCGACGTCGTCGATGATCGTTTCGTTGGCCGCGATGCGGCGCGCACCCAAGGTAGAACGGCGCTCGCTCTCTTCTTCCTTTTCGCCGAATAGGCCGAACTCGTCGTCAAATGCGCTCATTTGCCTTCGATGATGCCCTTTTCCGTGAAGAGCCTGCGCACCGTGTCCGAAGGTTGCGCGCCCTTAGCGAGCCACGCTTTGGCTTTTTCTTCGTTGACGACGACCGTGCGCGGATCCGTCCGCGGATTATAGTGACCGAGAATTTCTATGAAGCGGCCATCACGCGGTGCGCGCTGGTCCGCTACAACGAAGCGGTACGTCGGTTGTTTCTTGGCGCCCATGCGGCGCAGTCGAATTTTTACCATTTGTTATTTGAACATTCCCATCGGAAGGCGCGGGCCTCGTTTGCTTCCCAAGCCCATGTGTTTCATCATTTTGCGCGACTCTTCGAAGCGCTTGACCAGCCGGTTGACGTCGGCAACCTGCGTGCCGCTGCCCGCGGCGATACGTTTACGGCGCGAACCGTTGAGCACTGCCGGGTCCCGCCGTTCGCGTGAAGTCATCGAGCAGATGATTGCTTCGATTTTCTTCAGGTCGCGTTCGGGGATTTCGAAGTCTTTCGGCAGCGCCCGCGACAGCCCCGGAATCATCTTGAGAATCTCGCCCATCGACCCCATCCGGCGAATTTGCCGCATTTGGTCTAAAAAATCATCGAGGGTAAACTGCTGCTTGAGGAACTTCTGCTCGATCGCCTTGGCTTGTTCTTCGCTATAAACGCTCTGCGTCCGCTCGATGAGCGTCAGCACGTCTCCCATGCCGAGAATCCGCGAGGCCAAGCGATCCGGGTAGAATGGTTCCAGCGCCGACAATTTTTCGCCGACGCCCGCAAACTTAATGGGGGCTCCCGTCACGCTGTAAATGGAAAGCGCCGCCCCGCCGCGGGCGTCGCCGTCGAGTTTGGTCAGGATCACGCCCGTGATGTGCAGGCGGTCGTGAAATCCTTTGGCAACGTTGGTGGCTTCCTGCCCCGTCATCGCATCGGCAACGAGCAGTATTTCCGCCGGCTTGACAGCGTCTTTGATGCGCGTCAGTTCGTCCATCAGATTTTCGTCGATCTGCAAGCGCCCCGCGGTGTCGAGGATCACCGTTGACAATCCGAGCCGGCGCGCCTCGGCCACGCCATCGCGCGCGATGCCGACCGGATCCGACGCGCCCTTTTCGTATACGGGCATGTCGATCTGCTTGCCGATCGTTTGCAGCTGGTCGATCGCGGCCGGACGGTAAACATCGGCCGCAACCAGTAGCGAGCGGCGCCCCTGTTCTTTCAGGCGCAGCGCGAGTTTGCCGGCCTGCGTCGTTTTTCCGGAGCCCTGCAATCCGACCAGCATGATGACCGACGGCGACGAATCGGAAAAATGTAAACGCGCTTCCGGTGAATCCGCCGGCGGCCCGAGCAATTCGATCAGCTCGGCGTGTACGATCTTGACGATCGTTTGCGCCGGTGAAAGCGAGGACAGCACGTCGGCGCCGACGGCTCTCTCTTTGACGCGGTTGACGAATGCTTTGGCGGCGGCCAGCGAAACGTCGGCCTCAAGCAAAGCGATGCGCACTTCGCGCATCACTTCGTTTACGTCGCCTTCGCTGAGCCGGCCTCGGCCGCTCAGCCGGGAAAAGATCGCGCCTAAGCGATCGGAGAGGGTTTCAAACAACGGTCACTCTTTGGTGCTGGTTTCCTCGATGCGCTTGACCGCGTCGCCGACGGTTTTTATTTTTTCGGCTTCTTCGTCGGGGATGTCGATGTTGAACTCCGTTTCGAAGGCCATCACCAATTCAACTTGATCGAGTGAATCTGCACCCAGGTCATCGGTTATCGAAGCTTCGGGCGTTACTTCCGATTCGTCGACGCCGAGCTGTTCGACGATGATCTTCTTAACTTTATCGAACGTGGACATACGTCTCCTACATTACAACTCCGCCGTCGACCACGAGCGTCTGGCCCGTTACGTAGGCGGCGGCATCCGAGCAAAGAAAGCGCACTACTCCGCTGACATCTTCCGGTTGTCCGGCGCGCCCGAGCGCCGTTTGTCTGAGCAGATACTCCCTGGCGGCGTCCGGCATTTTTTCGGTCATTGCCGTTTCTATCAAGCCGGGCGCGATGGCGTTGACTCTTACGTTCCTCGAACCCAATTCCTTTGCTAGGGACTTTGTGAGACCGAGGAGCCCGGCCTTCGAGGCTGCATATGCTGCCTGGCCCGCGTTACCCATCATTCCCACGACGCTCGACATGAGGACGATCGAGCCGGCCCGCTGCTTCATCATCGGCTTCGCGGCCGCCGTGCAGAGATAGAAAGCGGATTTCAGGTTCACCGAAAGCGTCTTATCGAGCGACTCCGGTTTGAGGCGTACGATCAATCCGTCCTGCGACTGACCTGCATTCGCGATCGCAAAATCGAGGCGGCCGAAAGCTTCCAGCGTCTGCGCGACCCACGATTCCACCGTCTTTGAGTCCGCCGCGTCACCCGTCACCACCAAGCATTTCGCACCGGCGCGCGTCTCGCGACACGCCGCGGCCGTAACCTCGAGCGCCGCGCGATCTCTGCCGGCGAGTGTCACGGCGGCGCCGTTGCGCGCGAAATCGACCGCAATGGCACGGCCAATACCCCGGCTCGCTCCGGTGACGATAGCCGCTTTGCCCTCGAAGATCATGCGCGCACACGCATCTTTTCTTGCATCTTCTCGACGCCTGCAAAATCGGTCACGTTCAACACCTCCGGCGCATTCGGTAGCCGTCTCATCAATGGACCCAACACCGGTGTGGCGCCGAACTCGACGACGAGATCGAGATCGTACGTGAGGAGCTTTTCCGCCGTCTCGTGCCAGCGCACTTCTTCGGTTATCGAAAGTATCAGGTTTTTCTGGATCGTTTGGACGTCCCGGTACGGCTGCGCGTCCACGTTCGACACGACATCGAATGCCGGCAGTTCGAAATGCGCTCCCTCAACGGCGGGCCCAAAACGTTCGAGGGCGGGCTCCATCAGCCGGCTGTGCCAAGCACCCGAAACGTTGAGCGGCACGACCCGTTTCGCACCGCGTTCCAACATTTCGTCACCCGCCATTTGCACGGCGGCGCGATCTCCGCTGATAACGATCTGCGAGGGCGAGTTGAGATTTGCGAGCTGCACGCGCGCGCCGGTTTTGGTTTGTGCGCGTGAAACGGCCTCGCGGATCTGCGCGAGCTCCAGCCCCAAAACGGCGGACATCCCGCCCGGCGCAAGCTCGGAGGCGTACTGCATCGCGTTGCCGCGCGCGACCACCATTTTCAAGGCGTCTTCAAACGTGAGCGCGCGGGCGATCGTCAAACTGCAGAACTCTCCGAAAGAGTGCCCGGCGCTCACAACGGGCGCCAGCGCTTCGCCGCCGGCATAATAGAGAGCCAAATTCGTCACGAAAATTGCCGGCTGGCTGTACTGCGTTTCGCGCAGCTGCGCCTCCGGGCCGCGCGTCTGCAACGCGAGCACGTCGTAGCCGAGCGCGGCATGCGCGCGTTCGAAAAGCTCGCGCGCCGGTTGCGATTTCTCGGCGACGTCGGCTCCCATGCCGACAACTTGCGATCCCTGGCCGGGAAAAATGGCCGCGATTCTCATGCCCACTTCCACGTGACGGCGCCCCACGAAAGGCCTCCGCCAAAGCCGACGAACACGATGATATCTCCCGGCTTAATTTTTCCCGCAGTGAGAGCTTCCGAAAGTGCGATCGGGATCGAAGCGGCCGACGTATTTCCGTACTCTTCGATATTCACGATAACTCGCTCTTCGGGCATCTCCAAATACTTTGCCGCAGCGTCGATGATGCGTTTATTCGCCTGGTGCGGAATCAACCAGTTCACGTCGCTCTTTTGCAGGTTTGCTCTGTGCAAGGCGATGCCGGTCGCCTCGATCATTTTCGTCACCGCGAATTTGAAAATCTCGCGCCCCTCCATGCGCAGATACTGTTCGCCGGCCTTCAAAGACTCCGCCGTCAACCGCCGGCGCGAACCGCCGCCCAGCAGGCAAAGTGTTTCCGGCCGCCTCCCGTCGGCGCCCAATTCGCTTGAAAGAAACGAATTCTCGGCTGCAGCCTCCAATACGACAGCGCCGGCGCCGTCGCCAAAAAGGATGGCCGTGCTGCGATCGCTGCGATCCACGATCTTGCTCAGCGATTCGGCTCCGATGAGCATGACGCGTGAGTAGACCCCCGCGCGAATCAAACTGGAAGCAAGCGTCAATCCGTAAATGAAGCCGCTGCAGGCGATTTCCATATCGAATGCCGGTTTGCCGACCGCGTCCAACTGCGCGGCCACGATGCACGCGGTCGCCGGAAACGCATAGTCCGGCGTCGACGTAGCGACGATATAGCAATCGATGTCGGATGGGGCAATCTTTCCGTTGCGCAAAGCATCGCGCGCGGCGGCTATACAGAGATCGCTGGTGGCTTCGTTTTCCGCTGCGATGTGCCGGCGCTTCATGCCCGTGCGTGTGGTGATCCACTCGTCGGACGTGTCCAGCGTCTTCTCCAGGTCTTCGTTCGTCAGAATGGCAGCGGGCGCGTAGTGACCCACCGCGCTGATTTTGACGCCGTTCACGGCTTAGCGCCTAGCCGCGTTTTTGGCCGGCGCGATCATCCTTTATCTCGATGACCTGGCGTCCGGCATACGTGCCGCATTGTTCGCAGAGGAAGTGCGGGCGCTTGGCCGCGTGACACTGCGGGCACTCTTCGGTGGTCACCCGGTTGAGCTTCCAATTTGCGGCGCGACGGCTGCGCGTCTTGCTGCGGGGAGTTTTCCATTTGAGGTTCGCCACTAGCTATCTCCGTTACACTCGCATTTTGCAGTATTTCTATTCTCTCCGCACCGCGGACAGATGCCCTTGCAGTCCTCTTTGCACAATAGCCCAATCGGTATCGCGCTGCAAATCAGCTGCGTCGTCAGGTCCGCGACATCGAGGCGTTCCCCTGCCAAAACGTTGCTGTCCTCGAAAGGACCGTTTTGCAGGCTCGATCCGGCTTCGACCTGCTCGTCGACCTCCAAATGCATTTCGCCGGAGAGTTCGGCCAAGCAGCGCGCGCAGTCGCTCTGCATCGTCGCCGCCACCGAGCCGCTGATCTCGAGCAGTTGCCCGGAAGCTTGCAGTTCGAGGTGCACGCTGGCCGGTTCGGGGAACGTGACCCCCTCAAAAGGGGCCAGCGGCACCCGGTCGTCCACGACCATCCGCTGGCGGTTACCCGCCAGCAAGCCACCAACATCGACTTTGTGCGTAGAAGCCATAACATAGAGGAAGGCCCCGCCGGGGGCCCTCCAAACTCGACCCATTGTAGACCCCCCTCCGGGCCTTGTCAAACGGGCTCGTCGGCGGTATAGACCCTCGCATGATCGAATCGGCAAGCCCCGGCCTAGCGGCCCGCGACCTAGCCCGGCACGGTGTCGCTTATGCGCCCGAAATCGCCCAGGCCGCGCAACGTCATGGAGTAGACCCGGCGCTGCTGGCCGCGGTGGCTGCGCAAGAAACGGGCGGACCGGGGTCGAGCGCAGGCAGCAACATCGTCGGCGACGGCGGACACGGGCGCGGCATCTTTCAGATCGACGATCGCTGGCACGCGTTCGCGCGCAGTGCCGCGGCCATGAATCCGCAAGCCAACGCCGATTACGCCGCCGGCATGATCGCCGATCTTCTGCAACGCTACGGCGGCGACGTCCACAAAGCGCTCTCCGCTTACAACGCGGGCGATCCGAACGCGACGGGGACCGTAACCGCGTGGCAAGACGGCCGGCGCATGGGTTACGCAGATTCAGTCATGCGTCACTATGCGCAGATAAGCGGCGGCGCAACAGTCGGCGACCTCAGCGCCGAGAGCGCAACGGAGATGCAAAGCGTAAACTCGCTCGCGTCCTTTGTGTCGTTGATGCCGCCTCCCGCTCCGAGCGCGAATTCGCATTCATATCGCCAGCTTGCCGGCAACGACAACGCTAATCCCGGATCGATCGTCACCGACGGCGACGACGATTCTATCTGATGTGAGGACCGAACCATGAGCTTCAATTTGATAAGCGGACTCTTGAACGCCGGCCTGGGCTTGCTGGAGAGCGGCGGAAATCCGTTGGCCGCGATTGGGATGGGATTGGCGGGTGCTACAACGGGCGGCGGCGCAACTGCCGGCAACATCACCGGCGCGGCCGGAAATGCCGGGCTCGGCGCGCTAAACGCGCAAGACGAAGCCTTTCAGCTGGCGATGTACGGCGAGCAGATCCGCCATCAGGAAACGATGCAGATGCAATCCCAAGCGTTCGACGAGATGATGGATCAAAAATCGGAATCGATGCGGGAAGTAAACACACTTCGTGACGTGCAGATGGCGCAGCGCAAAGCCGACAATCAAATCACCAAGAAATTCATTGAGTCGATTACCGAGTGATGGAACCCGTTTCCAAAACTGCGGCTCGGCCCGCACCGAGCCGCAAGACGGCCGCCCTGCAGGAAGCCTTCGACGAAACCATGGACGAACGCGCCGAGCTTCTGCGCGAGGAAAACGTCCGGCGCGACATGATGCTCGCGCAGCTCAAAGCCGACGACGAGGCATTGAAAAAGTACATCGCGATGATATAATGGCGCCCTGCCCGGGCCATTAGCTCAGTTGGTTAGAGCGCATGCTTGATAAGCATGAGGTCCCTGGTTCGAGACCAGGATGGCCCACCAGCCCTTTGACTAGCGCTGCGTACCGCTCCCAAAATAATCGGACGGCAAAGTGTTCGGAAACGTAAATCCGGTCAGCGTGTACTCGCCGAAATAATTCGCGTACTGCGAGTACTCGCGTCTGCGCAGCTGCCACACGACGTGGTTTACGACCAAATATGGCCCGGCATATCCGAGCTCGACCTCAAAATCGGCCAGCGGCGGCGCTTCATTGGAATCGATGAACATGATGTAGCCGCTCACGATCAGCTTCCAAACGTCTTGTGAGGCGGTGTCGACCCAAATCGCTTTGATGGCCGGCTTATTCCGTGCCGAGTTTCCGAAGACCAAGTGATAGCTGCGATGGCCTTTGTAATCCTCGACGCCGGCCACGGTACAAGTGACATTGCCCGGCACGTGTACGCTCGTTATCACCGGCAGCTCGCGAACGCCTTCGAGCGGAAGCCACGCCGAACGCGCTTTGCCGTACGGTCCGAGTTCGGGCGGACCCGGTTCGGCATGGTTGGTATAGATCGGAAGATAGTTAAACCGCTCGTCGAGCACGCGGGCCGTTCCATCGTCGCGGTAATCCACATGCGCCAAGCTGTAGAGTATCGGGAAGTCGTCACCGGTAACGGAAATGCGCTCGTCGTAACTGATGTACGCGGGGTGGGCTCCCAGCGCGTTATGGCGCAGAGCGCCGTCAAAAATATCCCAGCAATGTTGACTGGAAAAGGCGGCCGCGAGCACAAGTGCCGGAAACATCGCTTCAGATCCTTACGTTTGATTATCGCACTGCAGGCAAGGGCTGTCTCTAGCGGGGCCGAAAAAAACTGCGGCGTCGCCCTGGGGGGATGTAGCTCAGCTGGTAGAGCGCCTGCTTTGCAAGCAGGATGTCAGGGGTTCGAGTCCCCTCATCTCCAGATTTCCGCTCGTGGGGGCATAGCTCAGTTGGTAGAGCACTTGCATGGCATGCAAGGGGTCAGGAGTTCAAGTCTCCTTGCCTCCACCATATTCTAAGCAGCGGCGGCGTCCTTAAATCCCAGGATTTTCTGACCTTCAATCGCTGCATGTTCTTCGATCATCCGGTCGACCTGAGCGCGCGACGACTCGGTATCCGCGCGAGCCAGCAGCTGCGCAAACTCCCACGCATGCCGCCGTGTGCGCCTAAAGCCGCGAGCCATGCCTGCTTCGGCGAGGCGGCCGAACCAGCGTTGAGTAAGCGAAAGGTCGGCACCGTACGCATCAGCGATACGCTGCCGGACCAGCGGAATGTTTAACCCCATCACATCGTCGATGAGAAAATAGTCCCGCGAAGAACGCGTGCAGCTGACATCAACTCCCGCTTCGATGACCGCGTATGGAAGATCGCGCTTGATGTGCGCGTTGACACCGAGCATCAAGCATTGGAAAACGCTGCCGCTTCTCTCGCCGCACGCATCGAAAGATTGCTGCCATGCCACCGGAATGCGATCGCGTTCGCCGGCAACGCAGTCAGCCAGCGCGCGGCGGTATTCGTTTCCGAACGCGACGACGTATCGCGCCATAGCCTGATTGTCGAGAAAGACACCTCGGTCGATCCATTGTCCAATCGTGTGCGTGGTCGCCATATAGGCTGTCACAAAAAGACCGCGCAGGTCTCGCGCGGCACGAAATTGACGATCGAGCGCGGCGAGCCCCGCCGCGACGTCGTCGACGGATTCAAAAGGCGGTGGGACTGCAAGCGACTCTATCATATGCAAAATTGCCGGCAGTGATAACCGGATCGCTGCCAGCCCGACGCTTTGAGACTCCCGGACGCGTCCCCTCTACGGAACCTTGTTCAGCAGCTTGTCGATCTGCTTCGCGAAGGTACCGAACGCGTTGGCGCGCTTGTAATTGCGGGTATTGATCAAGAACGCCCAGTGCTTGTTGTCCGCACGCTGCTCCGCCCAGGTGTTCGTCCCTTCGTCGCTGCCGTCGCGGGCCCACTCCGCGCCCGGTCGCAACGGCCCAACCCCCCAAATGAGGTAGCGATCCATTAGCGCAAGCATCGACTCCGCGTTGGTTGCCCATCCGCCGGCTCCCAAGTCCACCGACCGGATCAACGAATCTCCGCCGTTTGGATCGGGGACTTTCTTCGCGGAGCGCACGTAGATTGCGCTAAGCCCGGTGTAGATGGAATAGTAATGGCGCACCTCGCCGGGCAAGCGCGGTTCGAGCGTTGGTGAAACCTTCAGATTGCTCACGCCCATCGGGGCCGCAACATCTTGCACAACGTAGTCCTCGTAGGTCATGTGCGAAGCTTTTGCGACAATCATGGCAAGAATAACGTAGCAAATATTGCAGTACGCGTAGGTCACGGTGATTGTAAACACGCGAGGATCCACGGGCGCTCGCGCGGGCAGCGGCTTTGTGATTCCAAGGTAGTTGAACGCAAGCGTGCTGCGTGAAATGGTTCCCCGCCGGAAGAGCGTGTATGTGGCGGCGCTCGTCCATGCCTTGCTAATGCTGGCGAGCCGGAATATCGTCGCCGGCATCGTGCCCGCGGCTCCGTAGGCGTACGCGTGCGAGAGCACCACCTTGCCGTGTTCGGACATCGCAAACTCGGCGTTATGGATGTTCTGCGTTCGCATAAATATTTCAACAGCGCGGTCGACGGCGGCGTATTTCGGGGCGGGAGCTCCCGTAACGGCAACCGAGCTTGCCAGTGCGGCAGCTGGATAGAACCACCCCACGATCGCCAGTAGCACGCCGCTCAGAACGGTAGTACGCATCAACCGAGCGTTCTTTTGCCTTCGCGAAGCGCCCTCCGGGCAGGACTCAACTTGCGCCGGTGGGACCCGCGAGCGTATACTTGGTCGTCGCGGAGTACGCTGGATGGCCGCGCCGCGCAAGCGGCGAGGAAAGTCCGGGCTTCACTAGGGCAGGGTGCAGGATAACGTCCTGTCGGGGCAACTCGAAGGAAAGTGCCACAGAAACATACCGCCCGTTCGTTTCGGCGGACGAGTAAGGTTGAAATCGTGAGGTAAGAGCTCACGGAGTTGCGCGGTGACGCGCGCTCGGGTAAACCCCACCTGAAGCAAGACGCTCGTCCCCTCACGGGGCGGATGCCCTCCGATGAGCATGAGTCGCAACGAGGCGCGCGGCAACGCGCGTCCCAGAGAGATGGCCGTCATCTACAGAATCCGGCTTACAGGCGTGCTCCGCGACAGAATAGTGCAACCAACGGGGCCGGCGGGCCGTTGTAGCCAATGAATACCGTGATGAGCGAGCAACGATTTACTCCCGAGATGACCGTCGACGACGCATTCAAAATGCATGCGGGCGCGCGCCGCGTTTTTGCGAAGTTTCATTTGGGCGGCTGCTCGAATTGCGCGATCAGCGAGTCGCACACGATCGGCGCGATCAGCCAAGATTACGGCATCCCGTTGCCGATGCTGCTCGAAAGTTTGAATGCGTTATGGGATCAGGGTACGCTCACCGTCGGCGACAAAGTGCGTATCCCTGATGAAATTCGCGCGAAGATCCCGCAGCTCGCCAGCGTGCCGGAAGTCGGCGAAATCAAGAGCGTTGAAAGCGGCGCCTACACTGCCGAATTCGGCGAGGTTCGCCTGCAAGGTTTAGCCGAAGACTTTCTGCCGGTAACTGCGAGCGCCGCGCCGGTCTAGTCCAGCGGCCGCCGCGACGTGTATCCCTCGTCCATCGGGTGCCAGTATGCAATCTCCGGTTCGCCCGCTTTCCAACACAGATAGATCGCCCGCCCGTCGCGCATCGATGGGAAATCAAGCAACCCCAAATCCAGATCTTTGAGCAAACAGCCGTAGGCTTCGATGCGGTTGATGATGCGCACGATCTCGGCCTTCTGTTCGCTGAAGCGGCTGGGCGCAAACGGCGAGCGCGGCACGGCCACCCGGATTGGAGGCGCCGGCTCGACCCCGCGCAGCGAGGCATCGGTCTCGAGCAGCTTAATCGCCAGGTCGCGCCGCTTCTGCCATAGCTCTTCTACCAAAGGGGCGACCTTTGGGATGAGGGCGTTGGCCTTTTCGGGCGAAAACAGTTTCATGCAGATGGAACGCTCCCGGGAATCTTTAGGCTTCTTCCCCAGGAAAGCGGCATGAGCATCCTCAAGCGGCGCCTCGCCATAGAAATTGTCGCGTTCGGATTCAAGCACGGCGTTCCGGACGACCTGGACCTGCTTTTTGACGTGCGCTTCCTGCGCAACCCAAACTATGAACCCGAACTCGAGCCCCTCACGGGCAGCGACCCCGCCGTCGGCGGATACATCGCCGCCGACCCTGCGACCGCCCCATTCTTGGAGCGCCTGTTCGCATTGATCGATTTTCTCGTGCCGCGTTATGCCGACGAGCGCAACGGATTGAAGATCGGGATCGGCTGCACCGGTGGAAGGCACCGTTCGGTTTATATCGCAAGCCGGTTATACGAGCATCTGGAATCCGGTGACAGCGTGGACGTGCGGATGAAAACCCGGGATATCGCGCGATGATGCAGCGGCGCTTGCAAAAATTGCCGCCCGCGTTGCGCTGGGCCTATCCGGGCCTGGGCGTCAAACGCTGGCTCATCGTCGTCATTATCGGCATATTGCTGCTCGTCAACAGCGTCGACCGCTATCTCGTCGCGGAAGGCGCGGGCATCAACGCCAACGAGTGGGTCGACAGTTTTGTCTCCGATTACTTCCCGCCCGCATATCTTTCGTGGATCTTCGCAGTGCTCGGCATCGCGCTGATCTTCTTCGGCATACGGCAATGGCTGATGGCAATACTGCGCGCAAGCTCAAGCGGCGGCAAGGAAAACATCATCGACACGCTGATGGAGATGCGGCTGCAGCAAGGGTACAAAGTGGTTGCCGTTGGCGGCGGCACGGGGCTGTCCACGCTGCTACGCGGACTCAAACGTAAAACCAGCAACCTCACAGCGGTGGTGACCGTCAGCGACGACGGCGGCAGCTCCGGCCGCCTGCAAAAAGAGCTTGGCGTGTTGCCGCCCGGAGACGTGCGAAACTGTCTCGTCGCGTTGGCAGACGACGAAGCGATGGTCACCGATCTCTTCAAGTATCGCTTTAGCGAAGGTGAAGGCTTGACCGGCCATTCATTCGGCAACCTGTTTTTGGCTGCGATGAGCGGCATCACCGGTAATTTTGACAAGGCGATCAAAGAGTCGAGCCGCGTGCTGAACATCAAAGGCCGCGTCCTGCCCTCAACGCTTGGGATCGTGCGGCTCTGCGCGCGCCTCGAAGATGGCAGCGTCGTCGAAGGCGAGTCCAACATTTCCAAGTCCGGCCAGCGCATCAAAGAAGTGTTTTTCGATCCGCCCTACGCGGCGCCGTTAGCCGAAGTGATCGCCGCGATCGCCGAGGCCGACGCCATCGTCCTGGGGCCGGGCAGTTTGTTCACGTCGATCGTTCCCAATCTCTTGGTCGATCGCATCGCGCATGCCATCGCGGCATCGCCGGCTGTGAAGATCTATGTCTGTAACGTCATGACGCAACCGGGTGAGACCGACGGCATGACCGCAAGCGAACATGTCAAGGCGCTGATAGAGAACGCCGGCGCGAAGATCTGCGATTACGCGATCGTCAACGACGAACCGCCGTCGAAGCTTCGCGAAGCCTATGCGAGGGAAGGCCAGATACCGGTAACGGCCGATGTCGACCGGATTCGCGAACTAGCGGTCACGCCGGTGCGCGCGCAGATGATCAGCGAAACAGTGAATGTCAGGCACGATCCCGAGAAGCTCGGGGAACAGGTTTTGGGAGTCATCGATCGTGCGGTCGCTCACCGCGCATCGTACGTTAAACCGGCGCAGCCTTTTGGGCTGCGGGCGTCAGGCGAAGCTAAGGTTTAGCGAGGCTGACCGAAAGACTCAGCGGTTTATCGGGTTCGAGGCGCGCCGGAGCGCTGTACTCTTTGTATCCGGTCGCGGTGATGACGACGTCCACGTCGCCGACCGGAACTTGCGCAAACGAAAACTTTCCTTGGGCATCGGTCGTGGCCGTGAGTACGGTGTCGATGGTAACCGTAGCGCCGGAAATCGGTTGACTCGTCGCCGCGTCCAGCACGACGCCTTGTACGGCGTTATAGGTGCCGCCCGGCGGCAGCGCGCTGTCGTTGCAAGCGGCCAATGCAACAACTGCGAAAACCGCGCTCAGTAGTCGTGCACGTGTCATGGCGACTCCCCTCTTCTTACATTATACGCCTAGCCCCGGCAGAATGACCAAGCGGAGGGCCATATGCACGGCGCGCGGAAGCCGAATTCTTCCGTTAAAGCACTTCTGGAGGTTCCCCTTGGCGACCCTAGCCACGGACCGGCGCACGGGCATGCGTTATTACGACGATGCGCTGCAAGCAATTGGCAATACACCGCTCATCCGGCTGAACAAGGTTACCGACGGCGCGCAGTGTCTCGTGCTGGCCAAGGTCGAGTACATGAACCCCGGCGGCAGCGTGAAAGATCGTCCCGCGCTGGCTATGCTCGAAGCCGCCGAAAAAGCGGGCCATCTTAAACCGGGCGGCACTATCGTGGAACCGACGAGCGGCAACACCGGCTCGGGCCTCGCCATGGCCGCGGCCATTCGGGGCTACCGCTGCATCCTGGTGATGCCCGACAAGATGGCCAAAGAAAAAGTCGACCTCCTGCGCGCGTACGGCGCCGAAGTCGTCGTGACGCCCACGAATGTGCCGAACGAATCTCCCGAATCGTACTATGGCGTCGCAAACCGGTTGGCAGCCGAGATCGCCGGTGCGTTTCAACCGAACCAATTCCACAATCACCACAATCCGGAAGCGCACTACCGCACGACCGGACCCGAAATCTGGGATGCAACGGGCGGGCAAGTTACGCACTTGGTGGCCGGCATCGGCACCGGCGGCACGATCTCCGGAACCGCACGCTACTTGAAGGAACAAAACCCGAAGATTTACGTTGTCGGCGCCGACCCGGAAGGATCGATCTATTCCGGAGATACGCCGAAATCGTTTGCCGTCGAAGGCATCGGCATGAATTATTTGCCCGAGACCGTTGACCTAAAAGTCATCGACGAGGTCGTACGCGTTTCCGATCGCGAGTCGTTCTTGATGGCTAGGCGCATCACGCGCGAGGAAGGATTGCTCGTCGGCGGTTCGTCGGGAACTGCCGCCGTTGCGGCGATCAGGCTTGCGAAAACGCTGCCCGACGAGGCTGTGCTCGTCGTGATGTTCCCCGATTCGGGACGCGGTTACATGTCGAAGATCTTTAACGACGAGTGGATGATCGCCAACGGCTTTCTCGCCGAAGGCAAACGCCGCGCTACCGTCGGTGACGTGCTGCGCAGCAAGCGTCCTCTGCCGCCGATGATCACCGTCAAAGACACGGACGTCGTTAAAGACGCGCTCGATCTTCTCCGGCAATACGAAATATCGCAGATTCCCGTCATGCGCGACCACGAGCAGATCGGCAGCATCAACGACGTCGCCGTGATGCAGGCCGTATTCGATCGTTCCGATATCATTCATAAGCCCGTCAGTGAGGTCATGGGCAGCCCCTTCCCGGTGCTCGATCAAAGCGACGCGATCGAGTTGGCTTACAAGTTGCTGACGCTCGCCAACCACGCCGTCGTCGTAACGGATGAAAGCGAACCGATCGGGGTGCTCACGCGTCAAGACATCATCAGCTATCTTTCCGCGGCCTCCGAGCCGGTAAAACCCTCAGCGTGAAGTTCAGCACCAAAGCGATACACGCCGGCCAAGACGCGGATCCCGCGACGGGCGCGACGATCGTGCCGATCTATCAAACGTCCACCTATACGCAAGAAGCGGTCGGCGTTCACAAAGGCTTTGATTACAGCCGCACGGCCAATCCAACGCGCCGCGCGCTGGAGACCCAGCTCGCAGCTCTGGAAAATGCGCGCTTCGGCTGCGCGTTCGCAAGCGGAGTGGCTGCGACGGCGGCTGTCATCGGCGTATTGTCCTCCGGCGATCACGTGATCGTTTCAGACGACCTCTACGGCGGAACATACCGTCTCTTCTCCAACGTCTTCGGCCGCTACGGATTGCAATTCACCTACATGGATATGACCGACGTCGATGCCGTCCGCAAAGCCATTCGTCCGAGCACGAAGATGATGTGGATCGAAACGCCGACCAACCCCATGCTGACGCTCGTGGACATCAAGGCCGTCGCGGAAGCTGCGTCCGACCTTATCGTGGCGGTGGACAACACGTTCGCGACCCCGTATTTTCAGCTTCCGCTCGAGTTGGGCGCCGACGTCGTCGTGCACTCTACCACCAAGTACATCGGCGGCCACAGCGATGTCGTCGGAGGCGTGGCCATCACCGACGACAAGGACTTGTACGAGGCGATCAAATTTCAGCAGAATTCCGCCGGTGGCGTACCAGGCCCGAACGACGCGTGGCTGACAATGCGCGGAGCCAAGACGCTGGCCTTGCGCATGCGCGACCACGCCAAAAACGCGCAAGCGGTTGCGGAATTCCTAGAAGCGCACTCCCAAGTCGACCGCGTGTATTATCCCGGCCTGCGTTCGCACCCGCAACACGAACTTGCGAAACGCCAGATGAGCGGATTCGGCGGCATGGTTTCGTTTACGCTCAAAGGTGACGACGCGCGCGCCCTCGGGTTTGCGAATCAGTTGAAGTATTTCAGCCTCGCCGAGAGTCTCGGCGGCGTGGAGTCGCTCATTTGCCATCCGGCGAGAATGACGCACGGTTCGATTCCCAAGGAAGAACGCGAGCGTCGCGGATTGACCGACAGATTGTTGCGGCTTTCGGTCGGCATCGAAGATATCGAGGACCTGATCGAGGACCTGCGCAGCGCCCTCGGCTAGAGCCGGTTCTTCGGGTAGGCAACACCCATCGCGCCGGCCAGCGCTTTCTTTGCCGTGGGTTCATCGAGCAACATATACCGCCCGGTAATAGTAAGCGAAATGCCCCGCACACCATCGGCCCACACGTAACCAAAACGCTTGAGTTCGTCGAACCCCGAGCCGATGCTCATCTCTTGCCAGTATGCAGGCATGCCGTTCGCGAGCTTCGTCAGCTCGTGTTTCTTGAAGAACACGCTGTCGACTTTGTCGCGGATCTCGTTTTCGGAAACCATTTCGAACCCGTCCAGGGTTCCGTCGTGATTTTCCATCGAAAGGGTAATCGTCAGCTGCTCGCGTTTGCCGGGATTGGCAACCCAAGCCGCTACGACCGTCGACTCGTCGAAGTGAGCCGGATCGTGCGGTACCAGCCCAACTTGATAATATTCAGGCGGCGCCGTGAACGACATCGCCGGATCGTTGTACTGATTTCGGACCGGCGTAGGCGACGAGTCCGGAGCCGGTGTCTGTGCGGAAGCCTGCGCCGGCGCGAGCAATGCGCACACCGCTAACGCGAGAGCGAAACGGTTCACTGCGACTCCAAAACGCCGGCTAATGCCGGCAGCGAGATTTCGTAACGGTAGCCCACATTTCGATGATCGTCATCGAACTCTTCGTGCCGCACGTCGAGACCGAGCTCCCGGAAACGCCGCGCCATCACGCGCGCGCCGATGTCGAGCCCGTACTCATCCTTGCGGCCGCAATCGAGGTAACGCAAGCGCAGGCGCCCCAGTTCCGCTTTCTTCTGCATGCACATGCGCGCCGGATCGAAATCCAGCCACCGGCCGAATACTTTGGGGTCCAGTTCACCTGTTTGATGCTCGAAGGGCAATTCGAGATCGAAAGCCTTCGCGCTCCGCGGCGAATACGCGGCCGCGTAGCCCAACATCTCGATGGTCGAATACTCGGCCGGCTGACGCTTGTGCTGCCCCTCAAAATACGTGACGAATCCCCCGATGTCCCAGCCGTGCTTTTCCAGCGTGCGCTGCACGTCCGGAAACGAGCGCGGGTGAGCGTACTCGAAATACGAATCGCCGCTGTGCGAAGCAAGCGCCGCGAAGACGCCGGGATATTGCATGCAGAGGTAGAGCGCGCCGAACCCGCCCGAAGATTTTCCGAAAACGGCGCGCCCGCCCTCGGCGGCGATCGTTCGGTATGTTGCATCCACGTGACCGACGACGTCACGAATCACGTATGTCGCGTAATCACCGTTGTGGATTGAATTGACATATTGCGAACCGCCTAGCCGCGTAAATCCATCGACGATGGCCAGAATCGCTCCGGGCATGCGCCGCGACGCAATCAGACGATCGATCCATTGCACCACGTTCGTTTCCCACGGACGCGCGCTCACGAGCGCGGCCGCGTCGCCGGTATAACCGTGTAAGCAGTACAGCACCGGGTAACGGCGCGATCCTTGCGGATCGTAGCCCGGCGGCAGATAAGCAATGACGGGGCGCTCGGAGGGATCGCCTAACGGATTGTTCTTTAGCGCCGCGCTTTCGATGAACTCGATGCGAAGATCGCCCGCGAGATGCAACAAACGCGCGAGCCGGGATTTGGACTCGTTCATACCTTCGATTTCGCCGCCAGGTCCGCGAGTCACTACCACGAAGGTCGGCGGATGATACGCGGCATCGGTTTGCGCAGCGCCGTCGCGATCAACGTGATCACGATGGTCGGCATCGGCCCGCTGATCACGATTCCACTCGTCCTGGCGCAGCTGGCCGGGCCGTTAGCGCTGATCGGGTGGATCGCCGGAGCAATCGTTGCATTATGCGACGGCTTGGTTTGGGCCGAGCTTTCCTCGCGCTATCCTGGAAGCGGGGGCACCTACGTATACTTACGCGAGATCTTCGGGCGCGATCGTTGGGGCAGGCTCTTCGCGTTTCTCTTCAACTGGCAGTTCCTGTTGTTTGCGCCGTGTATTCTTGCAACCGGCTATCTCGGGTTTGCGATTTACCTGGGCTATTTGGTTCCGGGCATCGGCGCATCGCATGCCGGGCAAGTGGCAACTGCCATTGCCGTAGGCGTATTGACTGTCGTGCTCCTGTACCGTCGCATTACCGCAATCGCTATGACCGGCTCGGTCTTTGCAGTCATCGCGGTCCTCACCTTGCTGGCCGTCATGGCAGCGGCATTTCTGCCGCATTCGCACATTCAGCAAGCATTTGTATTGCCGCCGCACGTGAAGCTCGGTGTTGGATTCTTAGCCGGCCTGGGCGGGGCGTTGTACATCACGCTCTACGACTACCTTGGATACGGCGATGCGGCGCTACTCGGCGACGAGGTCAAGCATCCGCATCGCACGATTCCGCTCGCCGTGCTCTTCTCAATCCTGATCGTGGCGGCACTGTACGTCGCGTTGCAGATCGGCATCCTCGCGCATGGCGTTCCCGCCGGCGATCCGCAGTTCATCGCGTCGTCCGTTGTGGCGGAGTCTTGGGGTCCCCTCGCGGCTCGCGTCGTGACGGTCCTTATCCTGGCAACCGCGTTTGCCTCGGTGTACGGAAACCTCGTCGGTTTTGCCCGCATCCCGTATGCAGCTGCTAAGGATGGCGAGTTTTTCCGGCCCTTCGCACACTTGCATCCCCGCGGCCAGTTTCCCGATGTGGCGCTCCTGGTGATCGGAAGCGCCGCACTGCTGGCATGCTTTTTTCAGTTGGGCGACGTCATCGCGATCCTGACGGCGGGCATCGTCTTGATTCAAGGCGTCATGCAAATCGTGGCTCTGTTCATCATGCGTGCGCGCCACGAACCGGCGCCCTTTCGCATGTGGCTCTATCCGCTGCCGGCGATCGTCGCGCTCGCGGGCTGGCTCTACGCATTTGCCTATACCGGAACGCGCGCGATCGAGCTCGGCCTCGGATGGCTGCTCGTCGGCGTGCTCGCGTATCTCTTGACCGCCAAAGCTCAACGCCGCTGGCCGTTCGCGGCCGCGCTGATCGTTGGATTGTGTTTTGCACAGCCCACGACTGCTCGCGCTGCGGCGTGGCCGGGCAGCGCGGTCGTCCAGCGCAGCGGTTATCCCGTTTACACGGTCGGCGGCAAGCCGTTCTTCATTTATGGAGCGGCTTTTTTCTACGAACGGATCCCGCGCGCGCAGTGGGAGGCTTCGATTGCGCAGTACCGGATGCTCGGGATCAACACGATCGATCTCTACGTCATGTGGAACTGGCACGAGGTACGCGACGGTTCGTTTGATTTCAACGGCCGCACGAACTCGCGCCGCGACCTTCTGGGATTGCTGCGCATCATCGACCGGTACGGTTTGAAAGTAATCCTGCGGCCCGGCCCCGTTATACGCAATGAATGGCGCAACGGCGGCTACCCGGACTGGCTGCTCGAGAGACCCGAATACAACATGCCGCTGCGCGACGTCTTGGAAGGGCGGTATCCCGCAACCGCAACGTTGCAGAACCAGCAATCCGACGATGCTGCGGCGGAGTGGATGCGCAATGGCACGCACATGCGGTACGCAACACGCTGGCTGGATCGTGTGCTGCAGGCGGTTGCGCCGTGGCAGCGAGACGTCATCGCCATCGCGCTCGACGACGATCAGGGCGCATACCTCGACAACCAAACCTGGCCCGCGCCGCACTTTCAAAAGTACATTCGTTATCTCGCATCGGTCGTGCGCGGCAGCGTCGGGGCGCACGTGCCGCTCTTCATAAACACTTACGACATGAAAGTGACGGCGTCGGCGCCGGTGTGGGCGTGGGGGAATTGGTATCAAAGCGACGCTTACAGTATCGGCGAACACGATCGCTCGCAGCTCGAGTTCTCGACGGGGTTGATCGCAACGCAGCCCCACATGCCGGTGATGGTCAGCGAATTTCAAGCGGGTTGGCTACAAGGCGCCGATCAAGCATTTCCTCGGCCGGCAGATCCCAGCAACACCACGCTCGCGCTCAACACCCTTCTTCAGCAGGGCGCGCGCGGCGTTGTCAACTTTCCGGTGCAAGACACGTTCAATCCGGCCGGCTGGGAGGCACCGTGGGCGAATGCATTTTATTCTTGGGATGCGGCGCTGGCGCTACAATTGACGCATCAAAGCCGCTGGCTGCCGACCTACCGGTTCGGCGAGCTGATCCATACCTACGGCCCGCTGCTCGCGCGGATGCATGTGAAGGCGGACGCTGCGATTGCGTATCTGACAAGCGCCTACGATCCGGCGGCGCTCACGAAGGCCGCCGTTTTCTCCATTGCGCAGGCCACGATGGACGCCCAGCGCGATTGCCGCATGGCGCGCATCACATGTGCGGTTGTCGACCTGCGATTTATTTCCGCCCGGGATTTGCAGCTTTATCCCGTCATCGTCATTCCGCCCGGTCCGCACAATTTGACATTCGTTTCCGCCGTTCGGAAAAAACTGGTAACCTATGGCGCCCGCGGGGGCCGGCCCGTTGCGAACGTCAGGAGCCTAAAGATTTTGCATCCGGCCGCGGGGGGGATTCCAAATGCCGTGCTGCTTGCCGATCCCACCGAACATTTCGCGCTGTTGAGCATCGTCAACTACACGAACAAACCACAATACGTGCCCGAGGCTCAGATTTACGCAAAATATCTACACGCGACATCCCCCGCGTTTACTGTACCTGCCCGCGACGCGGGCTTGATTCCGATTAACGCTCCTGAAAGCGCATTTCCGCGCGTCAAGCCTCTGATACAACCGGAGCCGCCGCTCCAACGCGGCGAACGACTGCCACTGCGGCCCGGCAGCTGGATGCCTTATGACGGAGCGCAAACATTTCGCGACGGATATCGAGCTGCCGTGATGGAGAATGCGCTCTTGAGGCTCATCGTATCGCCGTGTGCCGGGGCGCGCGCGTTTGTCCTCGAGTACAAGCCGGCGCACGAGAATTTGTTCACAACGGTTGGCGCATTCCGCGATGCTTGGTCGCAAACATTGCTACCCTCAAAGCGAGATTATATCGCGCGGTACACACATCCAATCGCGACCGGCACGTTCAACCGCTGTTACTCAAGCACAGCGAATGTCGCTCAACATTCGATGTATTTCGCATATAAGGCACCCGATGCTCCGCCGAAGGGTGGCACGTTCGAGAAAGAGATTCGATTCTATCCGGGACTGCGGGTCCTCACAGTGAGAACGACGGCATGGTTCGCGAGTTCGGTCACACAACGCGCCGAGCAGCTGACGTCATTTGCGATCACGCCCGCAACGCGCATTCTCGGCGCGACGAATGGTTATGGGCTATACGACCCAGCCAAACACCGCGTCGTGGAGATCGCGTGGCCGCCGGCCGACGCACAAGAACACAAGATTGAACGGAACCCGGACAGCGCGCTCCTCACGCTGATGTTTTCCGTCCGCGGAACCGGCGAGGTTCGCATCGGCGTTGCATCTACAACGGGCGTTGCGCAAGCGCAGGCAGCCCTCGCGGCATTCGCGAAATTGCCGCCTTTGCCGATAGCCCGGGGAAGTGGCGGAACGGTAGACGCAGCCGCCTCAAAAGCGGCCGGGCAAACCCCGTGAGGGTTCAAATCCCTCCTTCCCTACCACTCAAGGATCGGAGATCTATGCGCATTCTTTTCCTAGCCGGCGCTCTTGTCGTCGCCGCGTCGTTCATTCCCCGGCCCGCGATCGCCGCAATGTGCGGCCCATCCGGTGACGTGGCCGTCATCGCAACGAGAACGGTCTACAATTACAACGCTACCGCGGGTAAGAATTCGAAAAAAATCGACAAGACATACATCATGTCGATTGCGATTCTCGGTACCTATGCGGAAGTGAACTTGGATTTTCCGCAGGGACCAATCTTCCAGTTTTGGATTGAGAAAAGCGGCAACTGGACGTACGCCGGACAACAAGCGCCAAAAGGTTGGCCAGCTTCGGTCGCCGTTAAGCTCAATAAGATGAGCGGCGAGACATCCAGTGGCAGCAAGCAGTGCATTAATCCAAATTGGAAAAACCGATCGAGTTCGGGTTGATTCTTGCCCACTAAGAAAGAACGGAGACATATGCGATCTCTTTTGATAGCCGGCGCTCTTGGCGTCGCCCTGTCATTCATCCCTCGGCCCGCGATGGCCGCAATGTGTGGCCCATCCAAGGACGTATTCGACGTCCAAAATGGGACCATCTACTTCTTCAACGCCAACCTTCACAAAGGTTCGAAGAAAATAAACAAAACGTACATCATGGCGATCGTGGTTCTCGGTACCTACGCGCAAGTTGACATATCTTATGCCGGACAGATGTCCGACTTTTGGATCAAGAAAAGCGGCAACTGGATGCTCGTGGGAACGCAAAAGCCAAAGGGCTGGCCCGCTGCAATCAGAGCGAAGCTCACGGCGATGAGCAACGCGCGCGCCAACGGCAGCAAGCAATGCACCAATCCGAGCTTCGTCCCGCGGGGAAGCGGCGGTTGATCTTCGCGCCGGGAGCGCTGGGCGGCACCGTCCGCGTTCCCGGCGACAAGTCCATTTCGCATCGCGCGCTCATCCTGGCCGCAAGCGGCTCGCAGCCGGTCTTCGTTCGCAATCTCAACCCCGGCCGCGACGTCGCAGCGACCTGTGAGGGCCTGCGCGCGCTGGGCGCGGTTATTACATGGAACGGCGACGATGCCGTGGTTGCAGGCGGCAGTCTGCGCGCTCCGGGCGCCACGATCGACTGCATGAACTCAGGATCGACCGCGCGCATGCTGATGGGCGTATGCGCCGGCGGAAACCTGCGCGCGCATTTCGACGGCGATTCATCGCTGCGCGGCCGCCCGATGGAACCGGTCGCAGCTCAGCTGCGCGCCTTTGGCGCGCGCATACAAACGACCGGCGGAAATCTTCCGGCAGACGTAGCCGGTACGCCGGAACCGCAGACCCGCAACTTCATTCTTCTCTCGCCTTCCGCTCAAATAAAAACGGCGCTGCTGCTGGCAGGCGTGTTCGGCCGCGTTCCGGTTACGATTCGCGGCGACAAAGGTTCGCGCGATCATACGGAGCGGCTGCTGCGCTATTGGGACGCCGGCATTGTAAGCGATGGTGAACTCATCGAGCTGCGCTCCCCGCCGCGCGATTTCAAGCCGCTTGACGTAGCCGGAGATCTTTCGGCGGCCGCATTTTTTATCGTGGCTGCGACGGTCACGCCCGGCAGCTCCGTGCGCATCGAAAACGTGGGAGTGAATCCGACCCGTACCGGTTTGCTCGACGCGCTGCAGGCGATGGGCGCGCGCATCCGTCTTGAAAACGAGCGCGAGCAGAGCGGCGAGCCGATCGCCGACATCATTGTAGAGTCGATGCGCCTGCGCGGCGTCTCCATCGGACCCGCCATAGCGCTGCGGGCTATCGACGAGATTCCGGTTCTGGCTGTAGCCGCGGCGTTCGCGGAAGGCGAAACGCAGATCACCGGCGTGCGCGATCTGCGCAATAAGGAATCGGATCGCGTCGCCGCGATCGTTCGCTTGTTAGGGGCCGCCGGTATTTCCGTTCGAACGCTGGCCGACGGTATCGCGATAAGCGGCGGAACTCCCAAGATGCGAGGGGCGGCGATTGAAACGCACGGAGATCACCGCACCGCCATGGCTGCCGCGGCGCTCGCCGCGGGCGGGGGCGAACTAAGCATCGATGACGGCGCAGCCGTCGACGTCAGTTTTCCGGGGTTTCGTGAAGCGTGGCGCCGAGCGCAGTCCGTCGCTTAGGAAAGCTCCGCTACGATTGCACGCACTTGCGCGGCGCAGTCGCGCCAGGAATCCCCAAGCGCATTGAAACCGCTCGTCTCCGCGGTGCGGCGCAACGATTCAACGGCGGCCTTCGCCCGGCGTTCCAACGCCTGGATATCGTCGGCTGTGCGACCGAAACGGGCAGTCTGAATTTGCAGCGATTCGAGTTTCGTAACGAACGGCGATTCACTTAACGCAGCTACACGGCGGTTCAAGCGCATCGCTGCGATCAGCACTGGGATAGATGAAATGACCGCCAGCAACAGCCCGGCGGCGCAGAGCCCGATCAACACCAAGTCCCAAGCGCTCATGATTTAGGCAGCCGGATCTTTCGCCGGTGCATCCTTCGCCGGGGTGTCTTTCGCCGGAGCGTCCTTGGCCGGTTTGGCGGGCGCATCTTTCGGCGCGTCGGATTTCGACGCATCGGACTTCGCAGACTTGCCGCGCGAATCGGTCACATAAAATCCCGAGCCTTTGAAAACGATAGGCGCCGGATTAAAAACCCGGTCGAGCTTACCGCCGCACTCGGGGCACGGACTCGTGAAGCTTTCTCCGAACCCGTGGCGCACCTCGGTGACCTTGTGACAAGCCGAACACTTGTAGTCGTACAGCGGCATTTCCGAAGTATACCTCAAAAATCCGCGAGCAATGCGTCTTTCGTAGCGTCGTACTCGACGAGGTGCTTGAAATGCACAACGGCTTCTTCGAATTGCGTTTTGAGCTTGCGCGCGCTGCGAAAGCGATCGTATAAAACGCCGAGCCGGCCTCCATAGGCGGGATACTCGAGACGCGCGTGAAGGCGCGCGGACTTGCTTCGGCTTTCAAGGCGAAAATCGAGCCGCCGCCGCGTCGAATACGCGCCGACGAGCGAGACCTGGTGATTCTGAATAAAACGATCGACTTCGAACAGTTGCTCGGCCTCGCCGGGAATCGCCGACCGCACGAAGATTTCGCTCCCCTGGCCCAACGTTTCGTTCGGTTCGCGCAATTTGGCCGTGCGAAAGAAAGGCAGCCACAGCGGCCACTTTTCCACCGCGCACAACAGCGAAAAGGCGCTCTCGGCCGGCGACTGAACCTCGACGGACGCACGTATTTCCATGGCATTAGGCCTTCGATGCCCCTATATCTAGTGCCCTCCCGGCGGGTTATCCACAAGCCCTAGGGATCCGCGCTCACCTCGCCCGCACCGACCGATCGCGCAAAACCGACCAGCGTTTCCACGCCCACCGGCAATGCTTTCTCGTCGATGCGAAAAAGCGGGCTATGCCCGGAGTGGGTCGAGCCCGCCTGCGGATTGAGAATACCCAGCCGCACTTGCACGCCGGGAATGCGCTCAGCGTAGTATGCGAAGTCCTCCGCTCCCATTGTGGCGGCGGGGCGCTGGACGGAAAGCTGCGAGTTGGCTTTCATATAGCGCGCAAAGTTCTCTGCAAGCGCCGTATTATTCACGACGGGCGGATAGCCGTAATGCACGTCGAGCTTCACGCTGACGCCGTACGCACTTGCCACGCCGTCAAGGATCCGCCGTAAGCGCGCTTCCAAACCGTTACGGATCTCCGGGTCGTGCGCGCGCAGCGTTCCCGTCATTTTTATTTCGTCGGCGATCACATTGCTCCGGTAACCGCCGTTAATGGTTCCTACGGTGACGACCACGCTTTTCAAGGGATCCGTCTCGCGCGACGCGATGTTCTGCAGCGCCAAGATCATCGCCGCCGTGGCCGGAATCGCATCGGCCGCCGTGTGCGGATACGCGCCATGTCCGCCGCGGCCGTGCACGGAGATCATAAACTCGTCGGCGGAGGCGTTTACCGGACCGGGCGTAATGCCGATTTGTCCGGTTTCCAGGCGATGATCGACGTGCAGCATTGCGATCGCTTCAACTTTAGGATCGTCGAGTGCGCCTTCGGCAATCATCGGCTCCGCGCCGCCCAGCGAAGGCACACCTGCGCCTTCTTCCGCCGGCTGAAACAACAGCACCGCGGTTCCGCGCAGATCGTCGCGCATTCCTTGCAACACATGCGCCGCGCCGAGCAGCATCGCGGTGTGCGCGTCGTGGCCGCACGCGTGCATTTGGCCTTCAACTTCGGACGAAAACGGCTCACCCGACCGCTCGGTGATCGGAAGCGCGTCCATGTCGGCGCGCAAGCCTGCAACGTGTCCCGGATGCGCGCCGCGAATCACCGCCACCACGCCCGTGCGCGCGCAGCGCCGGTGTTCGACGCCAATCGCATCCAGCTCGCGCTCGATCACGCCTTGCGTCCGTGTCTCCTCAAACCCGAGCTCGGGATGGCGGTGAATGTCGCGCCGGAGGTCGATTACGCGCGAAAGGACCTCGTTGTGCAGGCTGACCGTCATGCAGCGCTTTTCCGCGGCGGTGAACCCGCCCCTCCGCGCGAAGCATGCAGAAATGACCTCGGCCGATGTCGCGCTGGCGAATCTGATGAACCGCACCGCTGCAGCGTACGTGCAAAACGCGCCGGCTTTCATCGTGTACCGCGAACACACGCATGTCTCGGCTGCGAGCCTGGGCCGCACGCAGGATATCGACCGGACCGTTAAGGTGCGGCAGGCCGACAATTACGCCGTCATGCAGGATCTCCCGCAAGGCGCGGAGCGAACCGGGCAGGCGTTCCCGATCATTCCGTATTTCGATCCGTTTACGCAATTCACGTTTTCGTGGTTCGCAAATCTCAAGCGCGTCGACATCACGCTGCAACGCTCGCCGCCAGGGGTATTCCCTTTACCGCCGGCCGATGCGACTGTGGACGTTTTGGTTCCGTACTTCAGCTTCTGGGCGCCCAGCTACGCGCCCGACTCTACGCCCGCGCGCGCGGATATCCTAATCGCGCCGACGCCGATGTATGCGACGGGCTCGCTCTATCCGGCCCAGGTCATCGAAGACCCGCGAACGCACTTACCGGCGCGCATCGAAATGCGGACAACCGGCGGCGACGATGAAATCATCACGCTCGATTACCAGGTTTTGCAAAATCACTGGGTTATCACGCACGGCACGTTCACTTCGCGCCAGCACGTAGGCCCGCTCACATTCCAAGTCGTTTCGGACACGACGTACGACCAATTCGAATTTCCGGCAACGCCGCCGGATCCGCGCCTCGGCCCTTAAAGCCCCACGCTTGCGCTCCCAGTTACTTTGTGATACAAAGTAAAGGATATGCGCAACGTTCGGTACGTCGTGAGCGGTGCGGCCCTCATCGTCGTCGCTCTTCTGCTCGCAGGGTTCATGCTCTGGCCGCAGATACGCCCGCCATACGTCGTCGCGCTCGGAACGCCGATCCAGCATGACGATTTCTTCTTCACCGTCACGCAAATTCGCGCACATACGCTGCCGAACGGCACGAGGCAGTATCGAGTCGCCGTAAAGATTCAAAATCGGGCGAAAACCGTAAACTATCAATGGCGTGACACTATCGCCTACGTGCGCGCCTTCGACTCAGGCGGCTTCGGGCACAATTTTTATCCGCTTACCTCCGGCGGATTCGTTCTGCAGCCCGGCGCTGAACGTACGGCCGAGCTTGACTTTCGGATCCCGACCGATCTTTCGAGCGCCAACCTGCGCTTTTGGGATGGCATCTTCATGGGCGACGCATTCAACGGCGCGAATTACAGCAAAGCGATCGTTCCACTCGAAGCTTATCACCCGCCATTTGGAACCTAATAAAAAGCCCGGCGAATCGCCGGGCTAGTATCACTTCGGAGAGGGAGAGATTCGAACTCTCGGAACGCTCATCACGTTCGCCCGCTTTCGAGGCGGGTGCCTTCAACCACTCGACCACCTCTCCGTAAAAACCGAAGGTTTTTACGGAGTACCTAAAAGGCGTATCCGCGCTGCGCGCTCCACGCCCCCACGCGCGAAGCGCGTGGGGCCCCCGGCCTTCGGCCCATCTGCCATCTGGTTTTATCGGCGCTTTTGGAAGAACGCCTGCAGTTGCGCCGCGGTTTCATCTTCTAATACACCGCCGGTTACCTCCAGCCGGTGGTTTAGTTCCGCGTTCCTTACGAGATCGACGATGCTCCCCGCAGCGCCGCCTTTGGGATCTTTGCAGCCATAGACGAGCCGTTTGATTCGGGCGGCAACCATCGCACCGGCGCACATGACGCACGGCTCCTTCGTTACGTAGAGCGTGGCTTCCGGAAGCCGCCAAACTTTCAGTTTGGAGGCCGCCTGCTGCAGCGCCAACATCTCCGCGTGAGCCGTGGCATCACCGCGCAGCTCCTTTTCGTTTTTTGCTTCTACAACCAGTTCGCCGGCCACGAGCACCGCGCCGATCGGCACGTCGCCCGACGCTTCAGCTTCGGCCGCAAGCTGCAGCGCACGGCGAATGTATCGTTCGTCTAAAGCGAGCATCTGTATTCTATGAGAATTTGCGCTCGGCGGGACTCGAACTCGCGGCCTCTTCCTTCGGAGGGAAGCGCTCTATCCAACTGAGCTACGAGCGCACGACTCGTGACATGCAATCCTTAGCGAGCACTCTCCGGCGAGTTCCCCGCGCTCGGAATATGCTTGAACAGATCGAGCTTGTGATCGATCAGTGACCGGTAGAACTTCCGCACGCAGTCCGGATGTCCGAAAAAATACGTACGCGCGTAAGCTAAGTCGTCTCCCTCGCTATCGGGCACGTAATGCGAGATCTCGATTTCTTCCATTTGATTGCGGTCGACGGCATGCGGACAGAAATCACACGGTATGGTAGACATAGTTTGTGAATTCACAGGCGCTTTTCAAGCACCTGCGCCGTCAGCGCCCGCGAAAATTGGTGACTCGGGTAGGATTTGAACCTACGACCTAGGGCTTATGAGTCCCCCGCTCTACCACTGAGCTACCGAGCCGTTGCGCCGGTTTCCCTCCGACGCTCTACTGTATCAAATCCCGGGGCCAGGTATCAAGGCCGCCAAACCTCGAAGTCAGCCAGCCGGTTGCAGCGCTGCTTCGGGAGTGAACCACAATGCGGATGCTGTCATTTCTTTTGCTTGGTGCGTTGGCGATACTGCCACCGCCGTCGCGCGCCGACGACACGGCATCTTTATTGGCAAGACATAAGGCGTTTACGGGTTGGCAGTTTAACGACGATCAAACCCATTTTCTTCAAATGACGGATACGGTGACCAACGGCACCGAAATAGTAAAAACGCAAGAAATCAAGCGTATCGGCGCACTCTTTCGGGCGGATACGCACGAGGTCAAGTCTGCTGTAAATTGGTCGACCGGGTTCACGGGAAACCTTTTTTGGTATTCCGATGAGAATGGTTTTACCGTGCCTATTGTGGGCGGCACCGCAAGAGCGCGACTGGCCGAGGACCTCTTCTTCGTCGATGGTTACGCGCAGATGCCGTGGACGTCCGCGAGAACCGAACAACGCTGGAACGCCACCTATAACGTCGTGCATTTGCAAGCCCCGTCGGCAGCGGCAGTCGACCTCTACGTGGATCCTGCAAGCGGTCAGTACGGCGGTATCGTCATCGACCCGAAGGGCGACCACGAAAAGACGATCCATGTGCTCGATTACCAAACACAAAACGAAAAACGATTTGTGGGCCGATGGCAGGTTGACGGAGAGAAGAGCATTCATGGCGCCAGCAATATCCGGCTGGGCGCTCCTTTGACCGGCGACGATCTGCATCCGCCTCGACCCGCGGCCCATTGGGACTTTACGAATGCCACACCTTTTAAAATCCGTTTGACTAGCGATCGGATTATCGTGACCGCCCGCGTGAATGGTGTCGAGGGTCAGTTTCTACTCGACTCAGGCGCTTCAAGCTTGTTTTTGAGCGGTGCCTTTGCGCGCCGTGCCGGCATCAAAGCGCAAGGCCACGCTACTACTTACACGCTTTACGGCTCCGAGCAGAACGATTCCGGCATTGCCGACTCGCTTGAGATCGGCGGAAACACGCTTCACAACGTCACGCTGTATTTTGGATCCGGCGCGATCGATGATGCGGCACCCGACGGGCTGCTGGGTTTTGATCTGCTCGCCGGCGCGTTTGTAAGTGTTGATTTTCAGCAATCGACCGTGCAGATCCAGGATCCCACCGCCGTCGATGAATCAACGGTTCCCGGCGTTCACATTGCCGTCGATTTGAGTTCTGGTGTTCCCTTCACGGAAATGGGAGTCCAAGGGAAAACGGCTACGGTCAATGCGCTGCTTGATACAGGCAGCCCTAGGGTAATCCTTATCGACCCACAGTTGCTCTACACGTACGGCCTTCACATAACTGCGGCCGGCGTTTTGGGAGGATGCGGCTTATTGGACGATATGACTCTCGGCCCGATCGTCTACGATAAGCCGAATGCCTGCACGGTTCCTGATTTCGGATTGCATAATGCCCTGTTGGGCTACGATTTTCTCAAAGGTTTAGGAAAGCTCCATTTTGATTATCAGCATGCCGCTATGATCCTCGCTCCGCAGGCAAAGTAGAACTAGCAAGGATGATTTCCCACTCCGGCACGCTAAGGGAGTTTTGTTACGCTGTTATAGGAGGGTCGGGATGAGCCTATTGGCCGTGATACTCGGAGCCGTGTTCCTTTCGGTTTCCGCAAAAAACGACGCATCTGCCTTGCTTGCAAAGCACGCACAATATGTCGGGTGGCAAGCCGGCGACCCAAGCGTGCAAGGTTGGGTTGCGGCCGGGACGCGGACCAATGGCCGCGCCCTCGATACATTTGCCGAGAAACGCACCGGCATCGCCTACCGCGACACGCTCACTGCCGCAGGCGGCCGCGTTAGCGAACAAATGGGATTCACCGGGACGATGGTTTGGGAAAGCGACCCGAACGGCTTCATGGTCAAGCAAGCCGGCAAACCGGCGCAGGTTGCATACGACCTCAATCTCATTCGCGCGGAAACGCTCGCCTCGATTCCCGACATGACGGTTAGCGGTACCGCGCAGGTACGCGGCGTGACGACCACGATTCTCCGGGTCAAGCCGACGGTTGCGCCGCCCATGGACATTTACGAGGATCCAAATTCCGGCGCGTTCTTACAGGCCGTGGTCGATCCCGAAGGCCCGGCCAGAACGGTCGTCTCGATCGACGCGTATGCCGATGTCGCGCCCGGCAAAAAAGCAGTCAGCCAGTGGACGATCGACTCCTTGCAATATACGTTTACAGCTCTGACTGCCTCACATGTTGCAGATGCCGATCTGACTGCACCTCAACCGACCGCGACGTGGACATTCGGCGATGCGACCGTGCCCGTCGATCTTTTCGATCTCTCCAACCAGCGCTATCAACCACGCGTCACGGCGACCGTAAATGGCGTTTCGGGCGTTTTTGTGTTGGACACGGGAACGCCGTCGATCGTGCTGTTCAGCAACTTTGCGGGCCGGGCAGGCGTGGTCGCTATCGACGGCGCCGACTTTTCGCCCTTTGCCGGCAACCCGCGATACCAGGGTTACGGCCTGGTGCAATCCCTGACGGCCGGCAACAGCACCCTGCATAACGTCATCATCGAACGAATCGCCGATCCGGATAACCGGATCGCCGGGCTCTTGGGTTACGACTTCTATGCCGGTGTTATCGCCGAGATCGATCTTTCGAGCCGGCGGATGCAGCTCTTTAACCCGGCAAACATGCAACCGGCGGTAACCGCCGGCGCTTTTGCGTTTCCCATCGACCTAACGATACGCCGGCCGGTTTTCGGCATGCGCCTTTCCGGTAAAGCCTACGGCTTCCCATATTTCTCGACGGGCGAGCCATACTTCATGCTGTTGTCGCAACGATTGCGTGAAAGCGGAGCCGTTTCGGCGAGCGACCTCACAACGGAGTCATTCAGCCCGCGAGCGGGAACGCGCGGTTTCCAAGGCACCATGATTGAATCCGACCCCGTGCAACTCGGTTATACCGATTACACCGGCGCGACCGGATCGGGCAATTGCGTTCTGCTTAGCCAAGCGTTGATCGGTCCGTACAAATACCAAAGCCCGCCGCTGTGTTTTGTCGGCTCGGGCGTCTTTGGCGAGGACGGCGGAGCGATTGGCAATGATTTCTTGCGGCACTTTGATTGGACGATTGATTATCCCGATGCAAAGTTCGTGCTAACTCCGAATAATATCCAATAAGCGGCCGCACCGCGGCAGGGTGACGACGGCAGAGCGCAAAGGTTTCCAGCGCTCGACTGCAAGCACTGGAGCGTAACACATGATGAGCCGCTTGAAAAACATCGGATGCTTACTACTCGTTCTTCTTTTTGCACTGCAAACAAGCTCGCTTACGAGTTTGGGGGCAAGCAGTAATGGCTATCAGCCCATCCGGATCCAAGTCTACGTTTTCAACCAGAAGGACGGCAGCGCGGTCCCTGGCGTGACCGTATTCTACGAAGAATTCACGCGGTGCGGCCCCACCAAACACTCCCCGCTTCCGCAAGCCAATTATTTGAGCGGCGACGAAACGAATCCCGGGGGCGTCGCAGATCTTAGCGTGCCGGCCTGCCCGGGAAGCGCTGCGGTCTACGTGAACGCCGGACAGTTCTTTGAGGGCGATCGCAACGAGTTTACGGTCGAACCCGGCGTGGCAGATTACCAGCTCGAACTCTCCCTCGTGCCACGCGCGCAGCGCTCGTCGCTGAATTCAAACAAATTCATGAATCCGAAGACGCGCACGCTGCACGTTATCGTAAAAGGCCGCCAAGGAAGCTCACTCGTTCCGGTGCACTACGCCGCAATTTACGATAGAACCGGGAAACTGATCGCCCACACCAACTACCAAGGCGTCGCCGTGCTCCAACATAAGGAGGTGCTGGGTGAGACGGTCACCTTGAAAGCCGTCCCAGCGGCGATGCCCGGAAACGAACCAGGCTGGGAACCGGCAAGTGCCTCTTTCATTGTCGGAGCCTCCGAAAGCGGAATGCGTACGACACGAGCCGAGGATTATCTGAACATTGTGCTCGGCGGCAACAATACCAATGCCGAAAAGCATCAGATCGACGTAACCGTTCGCGGACGAAATCCCAGCAAACACAATGCTTGCCAGTGCCAACGTATTGCGGGCGCCCGGATTTTAGATTCCTCGGGCCACGTGATCGCGACAACCGACACAAACGGAGCGGCGATTGGAACGATCGAGGCACCCTTGGGTGAAACCTATGAAATAAAGGCTGAAGCACAGCACTGGAAACCGCAGACCAAGCAGCTCCAGTCCGGCACCGCGTCGGGAGTCGGTGTGACGTACGCGCGTGAAAGCGCCGATTTCATGCTCGATCCGGCCGAAGAGCACGGAAATCTCACGGTTGAAGTGCTCGATCGAGATACGAATAAGCCCGTTCACGGTGTCGAGGTAATCCTGTATAAACCCGTGCATTACCCCGGCACCGTCGTGGGCCACGGGGAAACGAACGGCCAGGGTGAGGCGGTCTTCAGCGCGCAAGACATCGATGAAGCTCTACTCAACGGCGAGGCTCGCGTCGAGGCAAAACACGGAGGTTGGGAATCGACCACGCAAACGATATCGAGCTCGCTGATCAAGGGCGAATCCCCGCGCTACCTCATCTACATAAAACCCAAAACAGAAAATACGAGATGGAGCGGAACGTGGTATGAGGGGCCGTACACGATGCAGATTTCCGGTGGAACCGGGTCGCTCGGCTATACCGCAACGCGCTCCCAGGGAGTTGGAACGTGCTGCCCTTTGACGGACACAGGCAGCGGGAGCTGCACCGTAAAGGGAAGCACGGCAACCTGCAAATGGCATTCACTCTATAGCGACATTCCGCCCACCCACGACGGCGGTAAGCAAGTGGATCGCTCCGGTCACGGAACCTTAACGTTCGTGGCCGGAAGGACGCCTGCCGAAGATTCGATATCCTATCGCTTCCATCAAGACACCGGCACCATCACGCTCGGCGTCGGGACGTGCCCGGACATCAATCAGTGCACGGGCATGCATCCCGGTTCGGAGAGCAGCGGATCATGGAGCCGCAAGAAACCATGAAACGGATTCGAATTTACGCTGCGACTGCGGTGTTGTTCCTCGCCGCGCTCGCGCCGGCGGCGGCCGGCCCCTATATGTCGTGGGGACAGTGGACATCGGATCCCGGCGTGCCGTTCAGCCAATGTTGGGATCGCGGAAGTCAAGCGCTTGGCTCCGTCGGCTTAAGTGCGACTCAGGACGGACGCTTCTTCCACGGCTCCGACGATGTGTTCACGGCCTCGCTGGTTTGCTACGATCTCGGAAATAGGTTCATCGTGACGATCACGGTCGCAGCGCAGGTCGGCGGCGTCAGTCCGATGACCACCGACCAAGTGCGAGACCGGATGCAGGCAGTGATTTTTGGAACGCAAGCGGCGAGCTGCGCCTCGACGTCGCCCGTCGGCAACTGGAACTGGTGGAACGGCGGAGTCGCAACGTTCTACGCTAACGGGACCGCGCGGCACCCGAGCGGCTCCGCCGGGGAGTGGCAGCAACTTTCTGACGGGAGTTACCGCGTTCACTGGGACGCCTATAACTCGGACGATTATTTTAGGATTTCGCCCGACGGCATGCATATGCCGGGAAACTACAACGGTACAGCCGGGACCGGTACGCGCGCATGTTAAAGCGGATTTTTACGCGCGTAATCGCCGCGGCCATCTTATTCAGTGGCAGCTTCTTAGGAGCCGCGCCGGCCGCCTTCGCTCAGACAGCCGGATGCGGCGGTTCCAGCTTGCAAGGGCACAACCCTGAGAAACTCAAAGCGACCCTCAAGGAGATGTCTACAAACGATCCCGCCGTCATCGACCGGAATTTCAAGGATTACACTCAGCTTGTCGAACACTGGCGCTCGATTACTCCCGGCCAGGATAATCCAACGGCGCAGCTTTTTGAAGACGCACTGAATTTTTGGCGCGAAAAGAAAGCGCATGAAGAAACAGGCGGCATGGTCGACGTTCAGGCCGGTAGACGCTGGGCTTCCTACCTTCAAAAGCAAATCGACGAAATGGATCAGGGAATCATCGGCAGCTGGAATTGGTGGAACGGTTACACGGTTACGTTCAACGCCAACGGCGGCGCTACGTATAGGGGCAGCTCGCTCGTGCGCAGCGGAGTCGGCAGATGGCAAAAAACAGGTGGAAACAGCTACCGCGTTCACTGGCTGTCATCCAACACCAACGACATATTTACGCTCTCCGCCGACGGCATGAAGTTAGAAGGAACCTACGACGGTAAGCCGGGTGTGAGCACGCGTAAGTGTTGATGCGCGGTCGGAGGGACTCGAACCCCCAACCTACAAGTTCGTAGCCTGTTGCTCTATCCAATTGAGCTACGACCGCACAGCCCCGAGTGATACCTCGGGGTTTATTTTATACCTTTCAACATTCCGCATGTCCAACTCAGCTTTGGCAAGTACGTGGGGTACCCTACGGGCTCCGCCCGTAGGGGGCGGCGAGCCGCGCAGCGCGAGCGCCTGTTAAACATAATCCCTCCCTCTCCGAAGCAGAAAAAACTCCCTAGGAGTTTTTTCTTTTTCGCTTCGGAGAGGGAGGGATTCGAACCCTCGGACAGTTTTTAGCCGTCGGTCATTTAGCAAACGACTGGTTTCAGCCACTCACCCACCTCTCCCGAGCGCCACCCACTATACCATAGTCGGCGCGCAGCTCCCTAGTCGGGCGGCGCTCGCGGCCCCGCAATCGGCTCGTCCACGAACTCCGCCTTCACCGCTCGCGTATTCGGCTTGCGCGCGAGCAGCGCGTCTATGCCCGCGAAACGGCCCACCGGCAACACGATGCAAAAGAACGACAACATGAATGCGGCGGCATTGATCGTCCCTAATCCCGTGACCGATCGAAACTCACCGGCGGCGGCCAAGTAATTCAACGCGAGAAAACAGCCGGCGAGTCCGCCGAGCGGCGTAAGGAAACCAAGCAGCAAACTGATGCCGGTCAGCACTTCGCCAAGGCGAACGAGTTCTGCAAATAGGCCGATGTTGGGCGTAACCGTATTCACGAGAAAGTCGTGATAAAACCCCGTGTTCGTTTGCGACGCGCGCGCGATCATTTGGCCCATGTAACCATTGGGCGGCATGAACATTCCGGGATTTAAGAATTTCGGCAGGCCGTGCACCAGCCAGAAAACACCGGCGTACAAACGGAAAATGAGAAGCCAGCCCGAGAGCGCGGAGCGTTGCACGATCATGCGGTCGCCTCCTCACCTGAGTCTGCGGCGAGATCCCGAATCACGCCTGCAACTTCCCTGGCCGCATCGGGCTTGGCCAGCGCGCTCATTGCGGCTCGCATTCCGCTGCGCGCATTTTCGGATTGCAATAAACCCGTAATCGTGCGCGGGAGGTCGTTCGCGCGCTTCACGCGCAACGCCGCATGGCGCTCGACGAGATAGCGGGTGTTACGTTCCTCCTGGCCGGGCAACGGTTTAAAGAGCACCATCGGCACCCGCGCCGCGAGCGCTTCGGCGGAGGTTAAGCCGCCCGGCTTTGTAACCAGCACATCGGCGGCATGCATGTAGTCGTCGACGTTTCCGACAAAACCTAAAACGCGAACCGGGTAATGGACGTCGTGAGCCGCTTCCAAGACGCGCTCTGCCGAACGGCTGCTGCGGCCGACGATCACGACGGCGCAAATGGGAACGTTTAGCGTGTTGAGCGCCTGCATCACCGTCGAAAGCGGCCCGATCCCAAGGCCGCCGCCCATCATCAACACGACGTTGCGATCGCGCGGCAAATCCAGCCGCGCGCGCAAGCCCTCCACATCGGCCGGCAGTTGGCCGAATGTCGGGCTGATCGGAATGCCCGATACGATGACGCGCCCCGGCTGAATTCCTCGTTCGATCATCGTCGCGCGCATTTCCGGGGTTGCGACCGCGTACCGCTCGATGTTGTCATGCATCCAAAAACTGTGCACGGCAAAATCCGTTACAACGCCAACGACCGGAGGCGCATCGCTGAATTGCTTCTTGTACTCGGCCATGACGCCGCACGGAAATGCGTGCGTGCAGATGACGACGTCGGGTTTCATCTCCTGCATCAGTCCGCGCAGATTGGCCGCCGTGAATTGGTGGATCCACGTGCGGAACGGACCGACTTCAGTCGCGCGCTCGGCGCGGTCGTACAGGAAACGGTACATCTGCGGAATCGTTTTCACCATACCCAGATAACCGTCGGAAACGACGCGGGAAACCACCGATGCTGCGTACTTGTACGAGTCGACGACGGCCGATTCGAACGCGGGATCTTCTCGCGCGAGCTCCGCGCGCAACGCCGAGGCAGCGGCCATGTGGCCGACGCCGACATTCGCAGAAAGAAAGAGCGCGCGAACTACTCGGCGGCTCCTTGACCGCCTGATTCTTCAGCCAAGACAAAAAAGTCGTCGAGGATTTCCTGCGCCAGATCCTCGTCTTGCAAGAGATTCCCTTGTGCATCGGTCACGACGAATTCGTCCTCGGGTTCGCAATAGAGCACCGCGAAGGACTTGTGTTCTTCATCTTCTACCAAGCCGACCACTTCGAACTCCAGCTGTTTGTCGTCGCCCGTCGTCTTGATCACGAGAACGTCGCGCAACTCGAGGTCCCGCTGCGGTTGGCCGGATTCGCCGTCGGTTGACATCTTGTTCTCCCTATTTCAAATACTTGGCAACGTTCGCGTTTTGCTCCGAGAGTGTTCTTGCGAACACGTGGTGCCCATGGCCTTTATACACGTAGTAGAGATACTCGGACGGGCGCGGATTGAGCGCGGCGATCAGCGATGGCCGCCCCGGATTGGCGATGGGCGTGGGCGGCAGCCCCTGGTGCAGGTATGTATTATAAGGCGAATCGAGCCGTAGATCACTATAGGTGATGACGGTTTGGTGCGCGGGCAGGGCGTATTCGATCGTCGCGTCCACCTCGAGCGGCATGCCTAGCCGCAGGCGGTTATAGTAGACGCCGGCCATCAGCGGGCGCTCGTCATCGGCTTTGGCCTCGCGTTCGATGAGCGAAGCCAGCGTCACGATTTGGGGCACGGTCAGACCGCGGGCGCGCGCCTTGCGCGCGGCATCGGCAGGCAATTCCTTTCTGAACTGCGAGCTCATGATCGTTTCGACCGCGGCGGGTGATGCGCCGAGCGGCATAAGGTACGTGTCCGGAAACAGGTAGCCTTCCATATTCTTCGTCCGCACGCCGTCGATCACGATCGAATCGTGCATGAACGCGGACGCATAGGTTTGCGCGTCGCCGAACCCTTCGTTCTGCAGTTGCGCGGCTATCTGCTTGGCCGTATAGCCCTCAGGAATCGTTATCCATTTGGCGATTTGCGCGCCGCCGGTTTGCAAGCGCTGCAATACCTCGGCTTCCGTTTGATGGGGCGTGAAGCGAAACTCGCCGGCGCGCGCCTGCGTGTCGGCATGCAACGCCTTGGCATAGAGCCGGAAGATCGTCGAGTTGCCGATGATCCCGGCCGCGCGTAATTGCGCCGCGATATCTGAAAACGTCGAACCCTGCGGGATCACCACGCCTGTCGTCGCCGCCGGCCGCGAGCGATCTCCGAAAATTCCGAACGCAATCCAGGAAACGCCCGCAATGATAACGAGCACAAGCGCCGTAAACGCAAATCCGAGCGCGCGTTTCATTCCGTCGATAAACGCCGTCGCGCCAGGAACGTTTCAAGAATCAGCGCGGCCGCCATCTTGTCGATGACGGTCTTGCGTTTGGCCCGGCTCACGTCGGCGGCCAGCAACGCTCTTTGCGCCTGCGCCGTCGTCAGCCGTTCGTCGACGCGATGAATCCGGCCCGCGTACTTCTTCTGCAGATGTTCCACGAAACGATCGATCTGCTCGGCCGCAAGCCCGCGTTCTCCCGAAAGCCGGATGGGGTCGCCGACGACGAGTTCGCCCGCGTCGTATTCTTTTGCCAGCTCGACGATGCGCTGCAAATCGGCTTGCAGATTCGCGCGCTCCAACACAAGGATTGGAAGCGCAAAGCTTCCGCTCGGATCTGCGACGGCCACGCCGATCCGCTTGGTACCGACGTCCAGCGCCATCACCGGCATTTAGTTCTTGGCGAACTCCGCCGCGTGTGCACCGGCTCTTGGACGCCGTCCCAAATGATGATTCACAAGCGTCTCAATCGCGCGCGCAGCGGCCGGCGTCGCACGCAGAACGGCCGACGCATCGCCGCGCGGCGCGGCGAGTGCGCGCAGATTATCCATGTCGTCTTGGTCCAGGATCGCCGCTTCGTGCCACGCCGGCCTGCATTCCTCGCCGCCGAAACCGCCCTGCTCCTGATCGAGCCACGCGGTTTTTCCCTGCAGCGAAGCGCCGCAGACGATGCACGAATCAAGGGGCGGGGCCAGGCCCAACGCGCCGAGCAAGAGCAAAGAGAAGCGCGGAACGAGCGCGAGCGCGTCGTCACTGCGTCCGATGGCACGCAGCGCGCCCGTCAGCAACGCGTAGATCTCCGGCATCGGCAAGTCCGGCTCGCAGAACGTATCGACCAATTCGACGATGAGATTGGCCGCCGCGTAGCGTTCCGGCGCCACCAGGTTCTGCCAATAGGCATTTTCGATCTCAGCGGAAACCACGACGTCCAGATTTCTGCCGCGATGCATCGTCAGCGCTACCTCGTTGCCGAGCTCCAGCCTGCCGGCCAAGTGGCTCTTGGTGCGGCGCGAGCCTTTGGCGATTGCGTCGATCTTTCCGCGTTCGGTCGAAAAAAAAGTGAGAATGCGATCCGCTTCACCATAGGTGCGCCCCCGCAAGACGACGGCGGTCGTCTTGTAAGCGCGCGCGGGGGTGCTCATCCTTGCGCGCTAAATGAGGCCGGTCCAAATGCGTCGGGAAGCAGCCGATCGACCGCGGTGACCACGAAACCTTCGCCGGTCGCATATACGACCGGCAGCTGCGCGTTGAACTCGCTCAGGAATTGCCGGCACGTTCCACAGGGCGCGGTTCCCACGCCTTCCGCACCCACGATCGCAATTGCCACAAACGCGCGCCGGCCGTGCGAAACCGCAGCCGTCGCGGCACTGCGTTCGGCGCAGATAGCTAAGCCGTAGCTGGCGTTCTCCACGTTGGCGCCGCAAAAAATCTCCCCGCCCTCGACCAGCAGCGCGGCGCCGACGAGAAATCCCGAATACGGCGCGTAAGCCTGTTCGCGAACCTCGCGCGCCTTCGGCAGCGCCAGCGCCAGAAATTCAGAAACGTCCATTCCCACGCGGCTGCGAAATTCTTCGGCTGAGATCCCCTCGAAACGAACCTTTTCCTTAGACTGCATCTTCCTCCGCGCGCGCTCGTTCTTGGGCTGCCTTTGTCAAACCGTTGGAGAATATTCGCAGCGCCAAGATTCGCCGGCCGCGCATGCGATCGATCTTCAACTTCGTGTGATCGTCGGCCTGGATTTCATCGCCTTCGCCCGGAAGCCGCCCGAAGAGGCCCACGGCATAGCCGCCGATCGTTTCAAATTCTTCGTGGGGCAGATCCGTGCCCAGTTTTGCATTGACATCTTCGATGTTCATGCCAGCGTCGACGACCGCTTCGCGATCGCTGAGTATGCGCAAAGGCTCTTGTTCGTCTTCATCGTGCTCGTCGCGAATCTCGCCGACGATCTCTTCCAGCAGATCTTCCATCGTCACCAAGCCGGCGGTTCCGCCGTATTCGTCGACGACGATGGCCATCGAAAACTTATCGCGCTGCATTTCGCGCAAAAGCTCGGCAAGTTTTTTGTTTTCCGGCACGTGCGTGATCGGCCGCATCAGCGATCGAATCGGGACCGTGCTAATCGTTCCGCTCGCCAAGCTGATCAGCAGCTCGCGATC
>JAAXMC010000065.1 GCA_013036315.1 Vulcanimicrobiota bacterium | reverse complement strand
CACGCCGGTACCGCGGGCGCCGGGAGCGGCGAAACAGTTTCGAACGGGGCCGGTGCGGGCTTGCCGCAGGCTGAAATGACGGTAAGAATACCGATTGCCGCGAGTCCTAAACGGCCACGCACAAGCCTCCCTTCAACGTGGCGGCGGAAAAGCACTTGAGCGCCTGGAAGCAATTTTCCGTGCGGCTTCACGCCCGCTTCTTACCGTTTTGGACCGCCGCGGTGCTCGTCGCGGCGTATCTCCTGTGGCGTGCCTTCGCGCTACCATACGCGGCCATCGAGCCGCGCAGCACGACGGTCGCGTTTACGGACCGATCGGGCATTCCGCTTGGCGTCGTGTTGAGCACCGGCGCGGAAAGCTCCGTCGCCGTTCCGCTCGCGCGCATCTCTCCCTACTTCACAGCAGCGATCCTTGCGGCCGAAGACCGTCGCTTTTACCGCCACGGCGCAGTCGACTGGCTCGCCGCCGCGCGCGCCGCCTGGATGACGGCGCGGTGTTTCTGCCAGGCGGGCGGCGCGTCGACGATAACGATGCAGCTCGCGCGCGAGCGCTTTGCGCTGCCTGCGGGCGTTCGCGGGAAGCTCTTGCAGATCTGGGACGCAGCTCGCATCGAAGCGGGCGCGAGCAAGAATCAGATCCTGAACGCGTATGTGAACCGCGTCGCAATGGGTGGAAATCTTTACGGCGTCGAGGCAGCTGCACGCACGTACTTCGGCGTTCCTTCGAGCGATCTCGACTTAGCGCAATCGGCGATGCTGGCCGGCGTGCCGAACGATCCCGTCCGGCTCGATCCGCGCAGCCATTGGCGCGCGGCACGCGCGCGTCAGCGGGCCGTTCTAGCAGCGATGATTTCAGCCGGATTCATTACTCCCCGCGATGCAGCACTAGCCGCGCGGGAAAGCTTGCACGTTCGCGCCGCGGGCGGAGAGCTCGCCGCGGCGCAGCAATTGCTCTTCCGGTTAGCTGCGCAAACGCAAGCCGAGACGGTTCGCACGACGATCGACCTGCCGCTGCAGCGTTTCGTGCAGGCGCAAGCGCAGGACGTGGTTGCGGCGCTCGCGGAGCGCAACGTCACGCAAGCGGCCGCGCTGGTCATCGACAACCGTAACGGTGACGTCCTTGCGTACCTGGGCTCAACCGATTACTTCAACGACGCATACTTAGGGCGAAACGACGGTGTGCGAATGCTGCGGCAGCCTGGTTCTACGCTCAAGCCCTTTCTTTATGAATACGCGCTCGAACGGCGCACGATCCGGCCATACACGATCCTCGCCGATGTACCGACGTCGTACGCCATTCCGAACGGCGAACTCTATGCTCCCGAGGATTATAGCTCGCAGTTTGCGGGGCCGGTGCCGGTGCGCATCGCGCTCGCGAACTCGCTCAACGTGCCCGCCGTTCGCGTTCTTTCAACGGTCGGCGTACCGGATTTCCTGGCCCGTTTGCAGGCACTAGGATTTTCAGACCTGCGCAGATCGCCGGATTATTATGGATTGGGCCTGACGCTGGGCGCGGGAGAAGTGACCCTCTGGGATCTCGCTCACGCGTACGTCACGTTGGCCCGCGGCGGAAGCGCGATCGGCCTGCGCACGATGCTCGACTCCGGGGCTTCTTCTTCAATGCAAATCGGGAACCGCGCCAGCTGGCAACTCGTCGCGGATATGCTTGCCGACCGGTACGCGCGCGCAAAGTCGTTCGGCGTCGGATCCGTGATCGACACGCCTTTCCCAACGCTGGTGAAGACCGGAACCTCATCGGGCTATCGCGACACCTGGACGCTTGGTGCGACGCCCGAATATACGGTTGCGGTTTGGGTCGGAAATTTCTCCGGGGCGCCGATGCGCCGCATTGCGGGCGTAACCGGAGCCGGGCCTTTGTGGAACCGGATCATGCTGCACCTCTACGATCGTCGCGATCCGCCGCGTTTTCCGGCGCCGGCGGGCTACCGTCCGGCGCGTGTGGCGGGCTTGCGCGAATATCTCGACAGCGCGGACCTGCGTGCGATGCGCACCGCGAGCGGGCGAGTGCCGGCCGTTACGTATGACGAGTGGCGCGTGCGCCAAGGTAACACCATTGGGCCGTTGCGCATTCTGTTCCCGCACGATGGCGACGTGTTCGAGGATACGCTTGCATCGAACGATCCGCGCCGCGCGCAGCAGCAAATCGAATTTCGCATCAGCCGTCCGCGTACGGCGCGTATCGTTTGGGCATTGAATCGGGTGACGATCGCAGAGAACGCGGGCGACGCGTATTATTGGCGCGTGCGGGCCGGCCGTTGGACGCTCGCGGTCGGCTCAGGGAATCAAACAACGCGCGTGCGCTTCGAAGTCGTCCGTAGGCCGCGGCATGGGCCGCGCGGTTTTGCGATTGCGGGTGCGCTCTGACGTCTGAATACCTGAACCAGCGCATGCGCGATCTCTTCGCGCGCGTCATCAATGCCGCGCAGGACCGGCCCGTTGCAGAGTTTATTGCGCAAGGCTATATCGAGCACGCGCCTATACCGGGTGTCGAACAATCGGCGATCGGCCCTGCGGGAGTTGCGGACCGCCTAGACGCGCTGTACTCCGCGTTTACCCCGCTGCGGTACGAACTGGATCTCGTCGTCGCTCAGAATGATCTGGGCGCGGCGCGATGGACATTCACCGGAAAAAGCGTTGGGACGTTCCTCGGGTTCCCTCCGAACGGAAGGACCGTCACGTTCACCGGAATGGATTTCTACCGGTTCGATGCCGCCGGGATGATTGTAGAACACTGGCACGAGATGGACGTCCCGGCGCTCACGCGCCAGCTCGCCTAAGACTTGCGCTGAGCTTGCAGCGCCTCGCGCGCTTTCACTAAACGCACCATCGTATCGTTGTACGGCGTCGCCACGCCGATGCGTCTGCCCGCTGCGCAAATGGCCCCGTTGATGTGATCGATCTCCGACGGGTGACCCGATTCCAAGTCGAAGGCCATCGAAGTTTTCGAGTCGGCGCCGACCGAAATGACTTCACTGACATACTGCCACGGATTCGCGTAGGGCAAATGAATTTTAAGACCGGCTGCTACCGCGGCTGCTTCTTCCGCCAGCGCTTCGCACAGCCGCGCGGCATTCGGATCTTTCAAGAGATCGCCAGCCACGCAGTCGAGGATCGCGCTGGGCGCATTGATCGCGGCGTTGGCTACGAGTTTCCCCCAGAGGTGCGGCCGGATGTCGTAGACGACGGCAGCGCGCAGCCCGCTTTGGATAAGCAGATCCGCGACTGCGCGCGAGGTTGCCGGAGACGCGCCGCCGGATCCGACGATCGTGCTGCCTTCTTCGGAGCTGCGCACCCTGCCGGGCTTCACCGTAAGCGAGGACTCGGTGGTAATACCGAGGACGACGGGCACCGCGCCCCCGAGAGCCGCCTTGATGGCATCTTCGTTCCCGACGCCGTTTTGCAGCGAAACGATCGGCGTGGATGGATTGAGTTCGCCCGCGAAGGGGCGCAGCGCGCGCAGCGTGTCGACGGCTTTCACGAATAAAAAGACCATCGTCGATCCGAAGAGATCGCGCGGGCCTTTTCCGACGCGCACGGCTCGCGGCGGCGCACCGTTCACGGATAGGCCCTTGTTCTTTTGGATTCCCGCGAGCACCGCGGCATTGCTGTCCAGCATCGTTACGTCACAGCACGCGGCTAAATGAAAACCGAATAGCGTGCCCATCGCACCCGAGCCGATGATTCCTACGCGCGGGCGACTCTGCTCCATCGGTTCGGTTAGAACTGCAGCTGCAATCCGAAAACGGTACGTTGATCTGGGCGCCCTGCGTCGCGTTGACCTAAGAAGAGCTTGCCCCATTGCGCGACGTTGAAGTTACCGTAGAAGTCGAAAGCCGGCCGGCGCGTGTTATAGACTCTTGTTTCCAGCCCGACCGGTCCCACATCGAAGGTTGCGAGTGCGCCGAGTTGCGAGTAGAGCACGCCGCCGCCAACGTGGATATTGGGCGTAAACGCTTTTATGCCGACCAGATTGAACGTTGCCTTTCCCCCGATGTCGTTCGCGCCGGTCATCAGACTGACGCCGCCGCGCGGCAGGATGATCGCGTTGATGTCGGCTTGCGGCCCGCGATCGGCCGTTAGCAATGGGTTATTGCTGAGCATGGTTTGCTGATTCAAATAGCTCAACCGCAGCTGCACGGCGACCAAATTACTCAGCACGCGCGACAGGCCGCTCCGAAGTCCGGCCGTGTTCGGCGGAGTTTGCGGTGGCGGACTCCCGGTTGCCGGCGGCGGTAACCCGCTCTTGTTCGGCACAGCGTACGGCGTCGCGCCCGTATCTACGCCGGGGACGTGACTTTGACCGCCCAGCGTGCCGAGCAGGGAATTCGCTTTCTGCATCGTTGCATCGAGGTGCGCAACGGTATCGCGCATCTGCGCTTGCGTTTGCGGACTGCCGGTGACTTGGCGCAGGTCGCCCGTAATACCTGAGAGGTTCAAAGTAAGATCGCGAATGTTTTTCGTGGTGTCGACCAAGTTCGAATGCATGCACGGATCGGTGGCAAGGCCGCGCAGCGCATCCATCGACTGGCTCAGCGCCAGCGCCGTGCTATCTAACGATGCGAGCATCGAGTCGATCTTATATTGATTGCGGCCGAGCGTGGAGTTGAGCGTGCCGGTCATGGCGACGATGTTCGCGCCGGCCTGGCGCATCGTAACCGACATAGTTCCGGAGATATCCTTGAGTTGCGACGACATCTGATCGACGTTTGCCAGCGCGGTTTGCAAGGTATTCAGCAGCTTCGGTTCGCGATCTTGGAGCATCACGAGCATCGTATCGAGGCGCTTGATCTCGCCTTGTCCGGAGGAGAGCAAATCGGCGACGGTGGCGCCGTTGATGCCCTTGGGCTGCTGCCCGAGCGGCAGCACCTCGCGCGGCAGCATGGCGCTCTTTGGAACGGGGGTCGGGTTGTATCCGGGCGGCAGCACGCTCGGGGTCGGCGGAACGATATAAAAGTTCGGCGTTCCGGTCAGCGGCGATTGTATGAGGAATTTGGAATCTTTCGGAATGTCGACGTCGGGCTGAATGGCGAGTATCACGTCGACCGTATTGTCGGGCAGCAGCCGGACTTGATCCACCGATCCCACGCTGACGCCGCTGAAAAATACTTGCGCTCCGGTCGGCAGCCCGGAAGCCGACGTAAAGTGAACGCCGATCCGGTAACCGCTATGACGGGTGCCGTAATCCGTGATGATGTAAAAGATACCGAACAAGAAAAGCAGCGCGGCGATTGCGAACACGCCCAATTGCGCCTGCCTGGTGAGAAACATGCTCCTCCTATTCCTCGCACCGGCGTTGTGCCATTCTTTGAGAGTAAACGGGGGGCCCCGTGCGCTTCGCGCACGGGGGGCGCGCAGTGCGGAGCGTTGGCGCAGCACGGAGTGCCTGTTAAAATATAAGGGGTCCCCTTTGATGCTAGCATCAAAGGGGTATGGGGCCGACCTCGGAGCCCTGCAGGAACTGCTGCACGATGGGATTCGTCGACTTGCGCACCTCGTCCACGGTTCCGTAGGCGATAATCGCCCCTTCGAAGAGCATCGCGACGTAATCGGCCATCATGTAGATCGATTGCAGATCGTGCGAGATGACAACGGCCGTTGAATTGAGTTGCTTGCGCAGACGTTTGATGGTGTCGGTCAGCAGGTGCGTGACGATCGGATCGACGCCGGTCGTAGGCTCGTCGAAGAGAACCATCTCGGGGTTGGTCACGACGGCGCGCGCAAAGCCGGCGCGCTTGAGCATGCCTCCGGACAACTCGGACGGCATATTATGGTAGGTGTGGGCAAGGCCCACGCTGTCGAGCGTGTGCATGGCGATCTCATGAATCTCTTTCTCCGAGAGTGTCGTGTGCTCGCGCAGCGGCAAAGAGACGTTTTCTCCCACGGTCATGCTGTCGAAGAGCGCGGCAAATTGAAACGCAAAGCCGATCTTGGTGCGCATTTCAATCAGCTGGCTTTCGCGCATGTGGCAGATATCGTGCTCGCGCAGATAGACGTGCCCCGTGTTCGGGAGCAGCAGCCCGTCGAGCAGACGCAAGATCGTCGATTTGCCGGCGCCGGAGAGCCCGATGATGCAGATGATCGAGCCTTCCGGAACTTCGAGGCTGCAGTTTTGCAAAACCACCCGCTCGCCGAAACTCACGCACACGTCCTCGAGCCTCGCTATTGGTTGCGCCATCAAGCTCCCGCGTATAAGAAGTATGACATCACGAAATTCAGGATGAAGATCACGATGATGCAGGTGACCACGGCGTTGGTTGCCGATTTGCCGACGCCCGCGGCGCCGCCGGTAGTCGTGAGCCCTTGGTACGCTCCAATCATGGCAATCACGATGCCGAAGATGAGCGACTTGAACAACCCTTTGACGACGTCCTCAAAACCGACCGTCTGACGCGCCGACGCCATAAAATCCTGAGTTCCGATATGCGCCTGCACGTACGCGATCCATTGTCCCCCCTTCACGCCGATGACGTCCGCAAAAATAGTGAGCAGCGGCAGCATGATCATCAGCGCCAGCAGCCGCGGAACGACCAGGAACCGCACGGGTGCTAAACCGAGCGATTTGAGCGCTTCGATCTGCTCGGTGACTTCCATCGATCCGAGCTCAGCTGCAATCGCGGCGCAACACCGGCCGGCCACGACGACCGCCGAAAGCATCGGGCCCAGTTCGCGAACGACCGTGTACGATACGATGCCGCCGACGAAACTGCCGAAACCGTACTGCACCGCTGTCAATGCGGACTCCAGGGAAAAGACCATGCCGGTGAAGAGCGACGTCAGCAGCACAATGATCAGCGACTGGTAGCCTAAGAGATAACACTGGTTGAGCGTCTCGGCAAAACGAATGCGCAGGCGGAAGATGGTCTTGAGCGTCTCCCACGTGAGTATGGTGAGGCCGCCCATGTATTCGAAGCTGTCGCTGACTCTGCGCCCGATAGACGCTAGGACGCCGACGCTTACACGCTCGACTGCTTGAGCCGCCGGGCTCTCTTCAACCTCGCGCAGAACCTGCGCCATCTTCGATCTCTTTCAGCACGCCCTGCGTCGCTTCGATCCGTCTGACCACCACGCCGCGTTCGGCGGCGAGGTTAAAGTGTACCTGGTTCACGTGCTCCAGCCGCTTGTCCACGTCGCGGAGCTGGGCGCGCGCTTCTTTCACAAAGCCTGAAAAATAGCGGCGCACCGCGGCTATGTAATCCCGCTGCGCCGCATCGTCCGCGCTGCCCGCAGCTAGCACCGTTTCGATCTTCTTCTGCTCGGCCTTCAGGGATCGGTCGGTGACGTAGAACTCGGCTACACGCGCTACAAGCGCGCGAAAACGCCCGTCATCGAGCATGGGCGAGTGCCGGAAACCCGAGCGGCTCGACGACACTGCGCTGCGCCTCGAGCAGCCGGTTGATACCGGTTTCCGCGAGCTTCAGCAGCGCATCCAATTCGTTTCGGCTGAACGGGGTTGCCTCGGCGGTGCCTTGGAGCTCGGTGAATTTTCCCGAATCTGTCATGAACACGTTGAGATCGACTTGCGCGCGGCTGTCTTCGTCGTATGCGAGATCGAGTAACGTGTAACCGTCGACGATTCCAACGCTGGTCGCGGCGATCTGTCCGAGCAACGGCCACGCCGCGCGGGATTCGACATCGAAGCGTTGCAGCAGTGCCAGCGTCAGCGCTACCCACGCGCCGGTGACCGCGGCTGTGCGCGTGCCGCCGTCGGCTTGCAGGACGTCGCAGTCTAGCCAAACGGTGCGCTCACCGAGCTTTGTCATGTCGGTGACCGCGCGCAATGCGCGCCCGATGATGCGCTGAATCTCGTGCGTGCGTCCGCCGAGGCGGCCTTTCGAAGCTTCACGTTGCGTGCGCTCTTGGGTCGCGCGCGGCAGCATCGAGTATTCCGCGGTCACCCAACCGACGCCGCGCCCTTTCATCCAGTGCGGAACCCGGTCTTCGATCGTCGCGGCGCAAAGCACGCGAGTGTTTCCCAACGATATCAGCGCGCTGCCTTCGGGGTATTTCAGGTACTGCGCCTCAATCGTTACCGGGCGAAGCGCGTCGAGCGCGCGGCCGTCACTGCGTATCATCTCCGTCGTGGTTTGCGTTCACGGCTAGCGACTCCGCTAGCGCGTTCGCGCCCGGCCATGCGAATGACGTTTGAAGGCTTCTCGGCGCCGGCACGGGCGATCGGTCCGTATGCCGCTTCGTAGTAGCCGTCGCGCAGATTTCCGAGTTGCATGTCGCGCGGAACCGGCGAGCCGTCGCCGCGATAGACGGTCAGTCCCTTTGCCAACAAACGGTACGCGGCCAAACGCTCGTTCTTCCACTCGGAGATCTTCCAGCGCTGCGGCGCCATCGCGCGCCACTCGTATTCCGGTAAGGAACGTTTAGGATCGAGAAGATCGAACTCGACGCGAAAACCTTCCAGCGCAAAGATCGCTTCTTCAACCTGTTTCTTAGTAGCCATGAGCCTCTGCCTATTCGACGGTAACGGTTTTTGCCAGGTTGCGCGGCTGGTCGACGTCTTTGCCTTCGATGTCGGCGATATGATAGGCGAGCAGCTGGAGCGGAATGATGTTGACGATGGGCGAGAGCAGCTCGTCGATTTTCGGCACCCAGAAGACATGATCCGCAATCGCCTTGGCGTCTTCGTCGCCGTGGTTGGCAACGACGATGATCGGCGCTTCGCGCGCCTTGGACTCTGCCAGATTCGATAGAATCTTCTCACGGATGCGCCCTTCGGTCATGACCCCGACAACGGGAACGTTCGGATCGAGCAGCGCGATCGGTCCGTGCTTCATTTCGCCGGCCGCATAGCCCTCGGCGTGGATGTACGAGATCTCCTTGAGTTTGAGCGCGCCCTCGAGCGCGGTCGGAAAGTTGATATAGCGGCCGATGAAGAGCACCGAGCGCGCTTTGCGGATGCGCCGCGCGACTTTGCGAATCTCGTCGGACGTATTGAGGACGACGTCGACGGCAGCCGGCAAGAGTTTGGCGTTGTCGGCAATCTCCCGCAGCCGCGCGAGCGGAGCCGTCTCGCGCAGGCGCGCCAAATAGAGCGCGAAGAGCGTCATTGCAGTGACTTGTGAAACGTAGGTCTTGGAGGCGGCGACGCCGATTTCGGGCCCACCGCGCGTGAAGAGCATGCCGTCCGCCAGCCGCGTTAAATGGGAGCCCAGAACGTTGCAAATGCCGAGCACCGAACTGCCGGCTTCCTTTGCGATGCGCACGGCCTCAATCGTATCGGCGGTCTCGCCCGACTGCGACATGGCGATCGTCAACGACGTCGGATCGACGACCGGGTCGCCGTAGCGGAATTCGCTCGCGAGCTCCATCTCGACCGGAATGTGCACCAGCGAGCGCAGCAAGTACATGCCGACCATGCCCGCGTGGTAGGCGGTGCCGCAACCGGTGATGGCGATTTTTGAAAGGTTGCGCAGCTGCTCTTCGCCGATGCCGATTTCGGAGGCCAAGTGAACGTCATTGTTCCCGTCGATCCGGCCGAACAGCGTTTCCTTTATGACGTTGGGCTGCTCGAAGATCTCCTTGAGCATGAAGTGCTTGAATCCGCTCTTTTCGGCGGAGGTGACGTCCCACGTGATGTTCATCACTTCGCGCTTCACGGGCTTCCCGTCATAATCGGTTAACCGCCAGCCATCGCGCCCGACAACCACGATCTCGCCCTCTTGCAGAATGATCTCTTTACGTGTGTATTGCAAAATTGCCGGCGTGTCCGAGGCTACGAACATTTCACCTTTGCCGATGCCGACGACCAGTGGGCTCGCGCCATTGCGTGCAAACACAAGGTGATCGGGATCGTCCGAGCTGATGATGCCGAGGGCGTATGCGCCGCGCACCTCACGCAGCGTGCGTCTGAGCGCTTCCTCTAAGTTCCCGTCGTAATGCGCTTCGATCAGGTGCGCGAGGACTTCGGTATCCGTTTCGCTCTTAAAGATGTGACCGGATTCGATCAGCCGCGCGCGCAGCGGCGCATAGTTCTCGATGATCCCGTTGTGCACGACCGCGATGCGTCCGCTGCAATCCATGTGCGGATGCGCGTTCGCGTCGGACGGACGCCCGTGCGTTGCCCAGCGCGTGTGTCCCACGCCGACGCGGCCGGAAAGCCGCTCGCCGTTGCGAAGCCGCTCCGCCAAGCGCTGCAGCTTGCCTTCGGCTTTTGATCCCGTTAGCGTTCCCGAGCTATCGATGACGGCAATGCCGGCGCTATCGTAGCCGCGATACTCCAAACGCGCGAGCGAGTCCAGAATGATCGGGACGCTGTCGCGCTCGCCGATATATCCGACTATCCCGCACATGGTGTTGCTACTTTATGCCCTCTTTGGTGCGGTGGTAATGGATCTTGCCGGTTGCAACTTCCGCAAAGGCCGTCGAAACCGGTTTGTTGGGGTTCACGTTTTCGGTCAGTTCCGGCGCGCCATTGTTCAATTGCTTGGCGCGCTTGGTCACAACATTGACCAGGCTGAATTTTGAATCGACGTGTTTGAGCAGTTCGTCTAAATCTCCGAAGACTGGTTCGGTCATTATGAGTGTTCCAATTTCCTTATCGCGTCGTCCGCGAAACGGTGGATGCGGAACCGCTCCGCATGCAGTATGGCCTGAAGATCTTTGACCGCCTCGTCGGAGCGATGCTCTTCATTGATGACGATGTAGTCAAAGTCCCGAATATTTCGAATTTCCTCGTGCGCGATCTCCAAACGCCGCGCAATTTCTTCGTTGGTCTCCGTCCTTCGCGCCAACAAGCGCCCGCGCAGGTACGAAAACCGGTCCGGCAGCAAAAAAATCAGCACGGCATCGGGGAACGTGCTCTTGATTGCCAACGCGCCGTTGACTTCGGGCTTCATGATGAGGTCGTAGCCCTGGGTGAGGGTGTCTTCGACGAAGTCCCTCGGAGTTCCGTACAGGTTGCCGTTATACTCGCGCCACTCCAGCAGCCCGCCGGCGGCCTCGCGCCGCTTGAATTCCTCCGGTGTAACGAAGAAGTAGTGCTCGCCCTCTCGCTCCCCCGGGCGCGGCGGCCGGGTGGTGGCCGAGACGGAGTAGCGCAGCCGCCCTGTGCGTGCCAGCAGCGCATCGACGAGCGTGTCCTTGCCGGCCCCCGACGGGCCGGAGACCACGAAGAGCAGGCCCGGGCCCAACACGACGGAGTTCCTCTCTGGCAAAGGCCCTAGTGTTCCGACCGTTCCGGCGGGACCCCTGGTCACGAGGTCTTTGGGCGTTCCGTCAAAAGGCCCGGGGCATGTACACTGACGCGATCCTCATCGCTCGTTTGGCGCACGAGATCGAGGATCGTTTTCGCGGCGCGCGGGTTCAGGATGCCGGCCAGCTCGAGGACGGCCGTTTTGCGCTCGTGCTTTGGAGAAAAGGTCGCACACAGTTGCTGAGCGCGGACCTCTTCGCGCCGACGCCTTTGATGACGGCGGAAGACGGCGAGCTGCCGATCGCGGCCGAGCCGGGATTCGTGCGGGCCGCCGGCGCGGCTCTGCGCGGAAAGACCTTAACTGCGGCGCGCGCGCTCGAAGGTGAACGCGTCGTCGAGCTCGACTTTGCGGCGCAATCGCGCTTTGGCGTGCCGGAATCCTACGCGCTGACCTATGAGCTCGTGCCGCGTTTCGGGAATCTCGTACTCACCAAAGGCGTCATCGTCGTAGCCGCGCTCAAGGAGTTTCGCCGTTCGGGTAAAGCTTCGCGATCGGTTCGCGCGGGCATCGCCTACGAGCCGCCGCCGCCGCGTGCCGGGAAGTCGCGACTTCTTCTCTCTTCGGCTCCGAGTGCTGAGTCGATTCAAACAAACCAACTCTATGTCTACCGCGACGAAACGGGCGCCTTGCTGCAAGCGCATGTCGTGGCGCTCGAACAGTTCGCGCAATCGGTTTGCGAACGAGCCCCGTCGCTCTTGGACGTGTTCGGAGAGTTGCGAGTGAGCGGCGGCGCTCCGATCGTTTCACAAGACGACGACAAAGTGCGCGCGGATGCCGGGCGGCTGCTCGAGGAACGCGAGCGCAAGTTTCGCGCGGAGCTTGCGCGGATTGAGGAAGGCCTCGCAGAAGCTGCTTCGCGCGACGCCTTGCGCGCCCAGGGAGACGCAATCTACGCACGCCTTCACGAGCTGCCTCCCTCCGAACGAAAAGCTGCAAAAAGCGAAGCCGCCGACCTGTTCGCGCGTTACAAGAAAGCCGGCAGCGCCGCGACGCACCTATCGCGCCGCCGCACCTCCGTGCGGCAAAGCCTGGAAGAGGCCGAAGAGCTTCGGTGGGCGCTCGAACGCGCGGATCATGACCAGGTGCGCGAAATCATGCAACTGGTAAAACCGCGCCGCGCAAAACCCGGCGCGCCGAAGAGCCGGGCGAAAAAGCGCGCTCCGCTGCAAGCGATTACGCCCAACGGTTCGCGCATTTTAGTTGGCCGCTCCCCACTTGAAAACGCCGAGCTCACGTTTCGCGTGGCAAGTCCGCGGGACTTGTGGTTTCACGCGCGCGGTCAGCCCGGGGCGCACGTCATCCTGCAGCGCGACGACCGCGCCGAACCGGATGCCGACGACATCCGCATAGCCGCAGAGCTCGCTGCCTTACATTCTAAAGGCCGGAAGAGTTCGAAGGTAACCGTCGATTACACGCAGCGCAAGCACGTGCGGAAGCGGCCGAACGCTGCACCCGGCCTCGTCTTTTACACCAACGGCGCTTCGCTGGTCGTCGAACCGCGTGATTCGATGAACATTGCATCGCCGAAGGAAAAGAAACGGTAGCGCTTTTCGATCGCCTCGGCGTACGCCCGAAGAATCCGCTCGCGCCCGGCAAACGTGCAGACGAGCACGAGCAGCGTCGAGCGCGGCAGATGAAAATTCGTCAGCAGCGCATCGACCACCCGGAACTCAAACCCCGGCTGTATGAAGAGATCCGTCTCGTCGCGACCCGCCTTCGCCACGCCATACTTTAGCGCGGAAGCCTCGAGCGCGCGGATCACCGTCGTCCCGGCAGCGATGATTCGCCGCCCTTCTTCTTTCGCGAGTGCAATTGCGCGCGCAGTCTCTTCCGGAATCGAATAATACTCCGAGTGCATGACATGCCGTTCGAGCCGCTCGGTCTGCAAAGGCCTGAACGTCCCGAGGCCGACGTCCAGCGAGAGTTTTACGATTTCTACGCCCTTGCGTTTGAGTTGGTCGAAGATAGCTTTCGTGAAATGCAGCGAAGCGGTCGGCGCCGCGACGCTTCCGGGCTCGCGGGCGAAAACCGTCTGATAGCCGGCTTGCGCTTCGGCTGAGCTTTCTGTCACATAGGGCGGCAGCGGAAGCTCACCGGCGCGTTCCAGAAACGTTTCGAAATCGACGTTGAGGTGAAGTTCGACTTCGCGCACGCCATCATCATGAACGTCGCGAATCGTGGCTTCGCCGAGCTCGCCGAACCCAATGCGCTCATCGGCGCGGAGCCGCTTCCCGGGTTTCGCTAACGCCAGCCAGCGCGAAGCGCGTGGATCGTAGTGCGATTCGTGCGCCGGCCGCAGAAAAAGCAGCTCGACCGCGCCGCCGCTCGGAATACGCTGCCCGTGCACGCGCGCGGGAATGACGCGCGTCTCGTTGAGGACGAGCACATCACCGGAACGCAAGAGATTTGGAAAGCCGCGGAAATGCAGATGCTCAATTCGATCGCTGCGAATTGCAAGCAGCCGCGAGGAATCGCGTGGCTCAGCCGGCTTCTGCGCGATGAGCTCGTTTGGTAGAGCGTAGTCGTATGCAGTGGTGCGCCCCGTGTCGGACGAGCGATTAACCATAAAAAAAAGCGAGTCCGATATGGGGCGCACCACTGCAGAAACTGCCTCTGTTATGACGACCCGATCGTCGTGCCCGGAAAATAGAATGCGAGAATTCCGGTACTGACGGCGCCAGTCTTTGCCAATCCGCGCGCCCCCCACTGGCAAAATCCGACACCGTGCCCTAAGCCCGCGCCGTCGACGCTCGCGGTTTGAAGCGTCGGTTGTAGATCCACTTTGCGTACCAGCAAACTCGGAAGGACGCGCGTGCCGGCTGCGCGCCGCACGTCGGAAGCCTTGATGCGCGCGCTGCCGCTCGATCCGGTGAAGGTCCAGAAAAGCGGACGTCCACTCGCATCCGGAGGGTCGAGCGTGATGCTTTGAAGATCGCCCACATTGGCGGCTTGCGTGCCGAGCGCTGCACGAAGCTGTTCGAAGGCGAGCGATTGCGACCAGCGGTACCATTGCGAATCCTTGCAATAGTCGCACGGGACGCCGGCGAGATAGGGCAGCGGTTTGCCGCCCCACGCATCCGCGGACGATTCCGTGTGGCCGCCGCAGCACGAAGAGTAGGCGATCGAAGCAAACTCGCCCGCGTATCGTAAAGCTTTGCCGGCGGTCGCATCTACCGCGGCGCTGGTTTGCGCGTCCTCGGCGTCGACGCCGGTGTAGACTTGATCGGCCTCGGAGGGAACCAAATCGTAATCGCGGTTCGGGTTGCTTCGCTGCAGCACGTAGGTGCGCGCGAGAATCGCCTGCGCCTGCAAAGCTTCGGCGGGCCAGCTGCGCGGCATCTCGCGCGAGACGACGCTGTACAAATATTGCTCGATGGGAACCGTGCTGACGACCTCGCCGGTCTCCGGCAATACGGCGGCAGTGCCGCGATAGCGCCTGCCTTCATATAAGAACGTCTGCGCGTCGATGGTTTGAACGCGTCCTTTGCCGAGCAGCACACGCAGCGCTTGCGCCTGTGAAGAAAGGGCCGGATCGTCTTGCGCGCGCAGTGCTGCCGGCATGGCGGCGCCTCCCGCCAGTGCGGCGGCGGCGGCGAGGAAGCTACGCCGTTTCACAAGAGCCGCTCTTGCGCCGGTTGCGGCCTCCCGCTGATTCCCAAGTGCGCGTACGCGTCGGCAGTCGCTTTGCGCCCGTTTGCGGTGCGCGTGACGAACCCGGTCTTCAACAAGTACGGTTCGACGACGTCCTCGAGCGTTTCGGCGTCCTCGGTCAGCGTTGCGGCGATCGCGGCGATACCGACCGGCCCTCCGTTGTATTGATCGATGATCGTTCGCAAGAAGGCGCGGTCTAAGCGATCCAGTCCCAGCTCGTCGACGCCTTCGCGCCCGAGTGCTTCCTCCGCGACCGATTTGCTGACGCGGCCGTCGGCACGCACTTCCGCAAAGTCGCGCACGCGCCGGAGCAGCCGGTTGGCGATGCGGGGCGTTCCGCGGCTGCGGCGCGCGATCGTGGCGGCGGCATCGTCGTCGATCGGAACGCCCAGCACGCCGGCCGAGCGCAGCACGATCCGCTTGAGCTCCGCTTCGTCGTAGTAATCGAGATGGTGCATGATCCCGAACCGCTCGCGCAGCGGGGCGGAGAGCATGCCGGCACGCGTCGTCGCACCGACGAGCGTAAAGCGTTTGAGCGGAAGTTTCAGCGTCTTCGCGTACGCACCGCGATCGACCACGAAGTCGATCTGGTACTCCTCCATCGCCGGGTAGAGAAACTCTTCGACCACGCGCCCCAGCCGGTGAATTTCGTCGATAAAGAAAATGTCTCCATCTTCGAGCGATGTGAGAATGCCGACCAAGTCTTTGGGTTTCTCGAGCGTGGGACCGCTGGTTGGACGGAGCGCGCTTCCGAGCTCTTTTGCGATCAGCGCGGCGAGCGTTGTCTTGCCTAATCCCGGAGGGCCGTAAAAGAGGACATGCTCGAGCGGTTCTTTGCGCTGCTTCGCAGCTTCGATCGCGATCTTCAGATTGTCGACGACCGTCGTTTGGCCAACGTACTCATCGAACGATCGCGGACGCAGGCTCGCGCCGTAAACCTCATCTTCGAGCGAATCGACGGGATCGATCACCCGCTCGGGTTCGGCGTCACCCGGGCCGTAGAGCCGCTTTAGGGCGTCGTCACTCATGCGCGGCCCGCTGACGGTAAATCTCGGCTAGCAGCGTCTCCGAATCGGCGATGCCCGGCGCGGTGTCCAGCGTCGAGCGGATCATCTCTTCGGCTTCCGACCGCCTGTATTCGAGCTGCAGCAAAACCGCGAGCGCTTCGTCCGCGAAATCGGGGATGCGCGGCGCCGGTACCGGCTCGGCTTCACGGATCAGCAAGAATTTTGTCACTTTGCCCTGCAACTTCGCGACGATGTCGCGCGCCTTCTGCTGCCCGATGCCGGGCAGCGTTTTAAGAAACGCATGATCTCCGCGGTCTATTGCGCCGGCGATACGGCCCATAGGCTGTGAAAAGGCCCGCGCAGCCGAGCGCGGCCCGATGCTGGCGACGCTCAACAGCTTCTCGAAAAACTCGCGTTCGATGGCGTTGCTGAAGCCGTAGAACGTAAAGTGGCCGGTGTTTCCCTCCATGTTCATGACCGAGTACACCTCGAGCGTCAATTGCCCGCCGTTTTCGATCGTGACTTTCTCCTCGACGCAGGGCGGCAGAATGATGTCGTAAGAAAGACCGCCTACGTCTAACACGACGCTGCCTTCGTTCTTCTCGACGAGCGTGCCGGAGATTCTAGAGAACATGTCGCAGCTCTGCCGGAAGCCTGCGGTCGTGCTCGCGCACGTTGCAATAAGCCAGCGCCAATGCGAGCGCATCGGAGACATCGTCCGGCTCTAACGGCTTTGCAAAGCCGAGCAACTGCGCGACCATCCGGTTCACCTGCTCTTTGCGTCCCGCTCCCGATCCCACCAGCGCGCGCTTGACGCGCGAATGTGCGAGTGTCGCTACCGGGATCTCCGCCTGTGCGCCGGCCAGGCAGAGCACGCCGCGCGCGTGCCCCATCATGATTGCGGTCAGCGGATTGCGATACGTGCTGTAGAGTTCTTCGATCACGATGACGTCGGGGCGCGTGGAAACCACCACCCGTGTAATGCCGGTGTGGAGTTCGCGCAAACGAACTTCAAGCGACGCCCCGGTCTGCGGAGCGACGACGCCGGCCTCGATCACGCGCGTCTTTCCGGCTGCATATTCGATGACGCCGTAGCCCGTCACGCGCAGGCCCGGATCGATGCCGAGTATTCTTTCGATCATGGCGGGTTCGAGTTGTTTACGTAAATGTTGACCGGCGAGCCCGGCGCGAGTTTGGTGCCGGCTTCCGGCTCCGTTCGCACGACTTTTCCGCCGGCGCCTTCGGTGGTCGGCGTGACGTTGCCGACGCTGTAGCCGTAGTCGGCGAGCTGCGCCTTGGCCTGGTCGAGGGTCATCCCATTTGTATCGGGCACCTCGCCTGAAACAGAAAGCGTGATCCGGATCGTCGAACCTTTCTCGGCGGGCGTTCCCTGTGACGGATCTTCTCCAATCACTTGGCCGTTGTTCTGCGAGCCGGGCTCGACCAGATAGCTCACGGACGCTGAGAAACCCGCAGCTTTCACCTGCTGCAGCGCGCTTACCAAATCGCTGCCGATGAAACTCGGCACGTTTGTCAATCCGCCGCCGCTGCTCACCACAACGTTCACCGTCGTCGAATGATCGGCTGGTATTTGGGCGCCGGCTGGAATATCTTGGGACGCGATCACATTCGGGGCCATATTCGGGATCGGCGCCTTCTCACTGATATTGATCGTGAAGCTGTCGCGCACGGCAATCTGGCGAGCTTGATCGAGAGTCAGGCCGGCCAGG
>JAAXMC010000064.1 GCA_013036315.1 Vulcanimicrobiota bacterium | reverse complement strand
CGCGAGAAGAGAAAAAAGCCCCACGAGATCGCGCTCGGCCGCAGAAGAACCAAGAATATTCCGATCAGTAACGGGACGAAGAAAACGATCTCGCGGATCACGATGAATGCCGGCGCCGTCGCTTCGGGAATCGAACGCAGTGTCACGGGAACGAATCTGCCCGCTCGCCAGACGCCGACTGTGACGGTCTCACCCGGCGCGGGGAGATAGCCGCCGATGAGTGCGGATCGGGTAATTGGAGGTAGACCGGAGATGTCGACGCGGTCTCCGGGCCGGATACCGGCGCGCTGTGCCGGCGTGTTCGGCATGACCGTCTCCGCTCTGGTGCCGTCCGTTCGTAAACCGATCTCTCCGTCGGGAAATCCAACGACCCGTGCGAGATCCGGAAAATACCACATGCAGAAGAACAGCGAGAGCGCCGTCACGATCACTATGCGAAGCGCAGGGCGCGATGTATTCATAGGTCCTCCGTGTTAATCGACGACGAGAATCACGGGCTCGGGCGTAAGCGATCCGATTTCGCGAGCGCCGCCGAGCCCCGCCTTTTTTAGCGCGTGCACGAGCTCGGTCGAGCGATCGGGCGGCACGGCGAGCAGCAATCCGCCCGACGTTTGCGCATCGCATAGGACCATTCGGCGCGCGAGAACGACGCTTTGTGAAAACTGCACGCCGCGCTCCAGAGCAAAACGGTAATTCGCGCGCGTTCCACCGGGGATGACATCGGCTTCCGCGAGCCGCTCGACCTCGTTGAATTGAGCGACGGCGTGTGCGGAGATCTCCGCACCTGTCCCTCCGGAGGTCATCTCGGCGAGATGCCCGATCAATCCGAAGCCGGTCACGTCGGTCGCGGCATGCACGTCAAAGCGTGCCGCGATTTCCGCCGCGCCGCGGTTCAACGTCAGCATCGAATCGATGGCGGGCCGCAAAGCGCCGTCGTTAATTTCATCGCTGCGGCGCGCGGTCGTGAGAATGCCGGTGCCGACCGGTTTGGTCAGCACGAGCGCGTCACCGGGTTTCCCGGTGTTGTTGCGCCAGATGCGGTCGGGATGCACGACGCCGGTGACCGCGAGGCCGTACTTGGGCTCGTCGTCTTTGATTGTATGGCCGCCGATGATCTCGATCCCGGCTTCACGCGCCTTCTCGGCGCCGCCCCCAAGAATACTTGCGATAACGTGGGCGTCCATCGTTTCGGGAAACGCGCCGATCGCGAGTGCGGCGATTGGCCGCGCCCCCATAGCGTAAATATCGGAAAGCGCGTTGGCCGCCGCGATCCGTCCGTAATCGCGCGCGTCGTCGACGATCGGCGTAAAGAAATCGACGGTTTGCACGAGCGCGATCTCGTCGGTGAGCCGATAGACTCCCGCGTCATCGGCGGTCGCGGTGCCGACCAGCACGTTCGGGTCGGCGATCTGAGGCAGCTCGCGCAGGACCTGCGCGAGGACGGCGGCGTCCATCTTCGACGCTCAACCGGCGCAGCTGGAAAGATGCGTTAGCCTGAAGATGTCGGCCTTCGTCATGCATGGCTCTTCGCGCCGCCGGGCGAAGCGCCTCGCATGCAGGTCATGTGCATCGGCGGCGCATGCGTCGATCGCAGTTATCGCGTGCAAGGCAACGTCGTTTACGGCTCTTCGAATCCGGCCGCGCGCGCGCAACCGCTTTTTGGCGGCGTCGCGCGAAACGTTTCCGAAAACTTGGCGCGGCTGCGTGTCGAAACGGCGCTCGTCACCGTAGCGGGTAACGACGCGGCCGGCGCGGCGATGCTCGCCGAACTTCGCGATTCCGGCGTGAACGTCGATCTCGTAAAAACCGTGGAAGGCGCTTCCGACGAATACGTCGCCATCCTCGAACGCGGGGAGTTGGCGCTGGGCGCCGCCGATATGCGCGCGATCGAAAGTCTTGCCGTTAGCGATCTGGATCGGCGGTGGGAATCGATCGCGGGATCCGCATGGCTATTTGTCGATTGCAACGTCTCCGCCGCAATTTTGGAAGCCTGTGCCGAACGCCGATCGATCGCGCGCTACAAATTGGCGATCGATGCCGTCAGCGACCCGAAGGCGCAAAAATTGCCGGCCCGCCTAGAAGCCGTAGACGTGCTCTTTATAAATGAAGGCGAAGCGCAGTCTTACCTCGGCGCCTCATCGGACGTGTGCGGCGAGGAGCTGGCTGCGGCACTGTTGATGCGCGGCGCGCAATCGGTCGTGCTGACAAGCGGCGAGCGCGGCATGGTGTGCGGCGACCGTGCGTCTGTAACAGCGATTGCCGCAGCACCCGTAAAACGGGTTTCGGCAACCGGCGCGGGGGACGCGCTGATCGCCGGCACGTTGTGGAGGCTCATCGCAGGCGAGAGTTTGCGGGATGCCGCGACGGCCGGCGGAGAGCTCGCAGCGCTGACTTTGGAATCGGAACGGAGCGTACGGGCGGATCTTTCTCCGGCGCTCTTGGACGCGCGTTTTGCAGCGCGCTCGCGATGAACCCCGCTGATTTTTTTGACGTTGCGGACGAGGTCGCCGGCGCGCTTACACACCGGACGCCCGTCGTGGCCCTTGAAAGCACGATCGTATCGCACGGCATGCCGTATCCGGAAAATTTCGAAACGGCGCTCGCGGTCGAACGCACCGTACGTGACGCCGGAGCAACTCCCGCGACGATTGCCGTCATCGGCGGCCGCGTCAAAATCGGTTTGGACGATTCGGATCTCGAGCGAATGAGTCGCGCCTCCGACGTGATGAAACTCAGCCGCGCCGATCTTCCGTACGCGATTGCCGCAGGCCGCGACGGCGGGACGACGGTGGCGGCCACGATGCTGCTCGCGCATCTCGCCGGAATAAAAGTTTTCGCAACCGGGGGCATCGGCGGCGTGCACCGCGGCGCCGAAAGAACGCTCGATATTTCCGCGGACCTGTACGAACTGGCGCGCACGCCGGTGACGGTCGTCTGTTCCGGCGCAAAAGCGCTGCTCGACCTGCCGAAGACGCTCGAAGCGCTGGAGACGCTGGGCGTTCCGGTCATTGCTTATCGAAGCGACGAGTTGCCGGCGTTTTGGAGCCGCGAAAGCGGACTGCGAGCTCCGCTGCGCTATGATTCTCCGCAAGACATCGCACAGTTCGTACGAACGCAGCGCGCGCTGCAGCTGAACGGCGGCGCACTGGTCGCCAATCCCATCGCTCCCGCTGACGAAATTCCGCGCGCGGAAATGGATGGCTTCATCGAGACTGCGGTTCGTGAAGGCGAAGCGGCGGCAATCAGCGGCAAGGCCGTGACGCCCTGGCTGCTCGAGCGTATCGGCCAACTCACGGCCGGCCGTAGCCTTGCCGCAAATATCGCGCTCGTGAAGAACAACGCCGGCCTGGGCGCCGAGATCGCCCGCTTCCTCTGCTAACGCGCTAAGGCCAAAAGCCCTCCGCGGCGAAGTATTCGTCCTTGCGGCTCGTACGCTCGAAGATCCAATCGCAGGCGATTCTTTTAAGCATCGTCCCGCTGGCGTTTTTGCTCGTCTTTCTCGCGGTGGTTGCTTTGCTGGTCGATCGCACCGCGGAAATGACGATTTGGACGCAGCAGGCCTCGCGCGTGCTCGATCAGTCCGACATGATTCTCAAGACGCTCGGAGACGCGAATCGAGCCGTCGCGGATTATACCGCCCGCCCCAGCCAAACTCTGCTGAAAACGTACCGCGTCAGGGCCGCTGCGACGCGCGCGCAGGCTCAGGAGCTCGTTCGCATCGTCCAGGTTCCGGAGCAGAACGTCCGGGCCGCCGCCTACGCGCGGCTTGTCGATCGTGTTCTCGGCGTGCTGGACGCATATCTGTCCGATCTGCAATCGGGACACGCGGCCCGTGCCCGGGCGCTGGTTGCGTCGCCGGCCGCGCGCGCGGCCGGCGCAAACTTTCAACTTGCGAAAGCCAGTTTCGATCGCGCCGAGCGGCAGCTGACGAGTTCGCGTTTTCGCGCGCTGCGCGACCAAATCCGGACGTACGGTTTCATATTGCTCATCCTGACCTTCGTTGGAATCATTCTGACGTTATTTACAACCGGCCGTTTCGGCATCAGTATTGCAAAACGTTTGCGTCTGCTCGCCGAGAACGCTGACCGTTTAGGTTCGGGCCAAACCACTGCGCCCGTGCATGGCGACGACGAGATCGCCGATCTCGATCGCATCTATCACGAAATGGCGCAGCGCATCCACGATACGCTTTCAGCTTACCGGCGCGAGCACTACATCGCTTCGACACTACAGCGAGCGCTGTTGCCGCAAGAGATGCCGCGCGTGCCCGGGTTGCGTATCGACACGGCGTATGCGGCTGCGGCCCACGCGGCCGAGATCGGCGGCGATTGGTACGACGTGTTCAAGTTGGACGAAGAGCTGGTTGGAATCAGCCTCGGCGACGTCGCCGGCCATGGATTGCGGGCCGCGGCGATCATGGGATCCGTGCGGCAGGCTATACGCATGGCTGCTCGGGTGCACGGCGAACCGGCGACTGTTCTCGATCGCGCGAATCGCGCACTCTGCGCGGACGAAGCCGACGTTATCGTGACGGCATTCTTCGCGACGATCGATATGCGCAACGGCAAGACTCGCTACGCAGTTGCGGGCCATCCCTTGCCGTTGATCGTCCACTCCGGCACGCAAGTCGAACAGCTGACGGGCGAGGGGCTCATTCTGGGCGTCGACGCGCACGCGAGTTTTCGGACGTTTGAAAGAGATTTGCGGATCGGCGAAGGCATCGTCGGCTTTACCGACGGCTTGATCGAAATCGAACGCGATTACTTCAAGGGCATGGAGAATTTGATCGAGACCGTCAAGAGCGAATACGGCAGCATGCCTTCAGAAAATATTGCGGAGCACATAAAGGACCGTATCCTTGCTAACGCGGAGCCGGCCGATGATTCGGCGATTCTTTTCGTGGGCATCACGAATCTCAGTATGAACGGCTCGCCGCAAGAACAGACCTGGAAGGTGAACGCGCGCGAACGTGGCGCCGCGTATCGCGTACGCCGCGCGGTGCTATGGGATTTGGCTGTCCGCGCGGTACCGGGATCGGATTTGGCCGCCGTCGAGCTGATTTTGGGCGAATTGCTTTCCAATGTCGCGCAGCACACGCCCGGCGACGCCGAAATTACCATGGAATTTCGCGATGGCCGGGCCGTTTTGCGCGTCCGCGATAAAGGCAAGCCGTTTGCGACCAACGGTCAGCCGAGCCCCGACCCGATGTCGCCAAGCGGGCGTGGGCTGCACCTGATCCGAAGCCTGGCGCGTTCCATCGAATTAGAGAATAACGGAAGCGGAAATACGGTCGCGGTTGTGCTGCCGGTGCATATTTCTTAGCTCGGTCCCGACAAAGGACGAGAGGAAACTTGCCTGCCGGGACAAATCGCCGGGCTAAAGGAGCTCTCCGTTGCACAAGAAATTTGCACTCGCCCTCGTAGCGGTGGCGGCTTTCGCGCTGGCCGCATGTTCTAATTCTTCGACCGGCTCCATTCCGGCCGCATCCCCATTAGCGGCGCAGCAATCGAACGTTTCGGCATCCTGCGGTGCGGCGGCGGACGGGTCCGCGCGTTGCTTTTCGCTGGTCCGCACCGATATCGGCGGCGGAGATCCTAACGGTTATCACGGTCTCTATCAAAACCCGGGGATCGTCGAGCCGCTAGGCGTTTCGCCCGATCGGCGACACACGCCGACACCCTCGCCTTCACCCAAACCTACCGGGTCGCCCCGTCCGACGCCGACGCCGATCCCAACGCCGACGCCCGGGAATCCGCCAGGCTTCGGGCCGGCCGATCTGCAGTCGGCGTACGCGTTGCCCTCCTCTGCGAATGGCGCGGGGCAAACCGTTGCTATCGTCGACGCGTATGACGACAAGACCGCCGAGAACGATCTGGGCGTCTATCGCGCGCAGTTCGGTCTGGCGCCCTGCACGACTGCGAACGGCTGCTTCAAGAAAGTCAACCAAACCGGCGGCAGCACGCCACCCACTGCAAATGCAAGCTGGGGTCAGGAAATTTCGCTGGACATCGACATGGTTTCGGCGATCTGTCCGAACTGCCACATCTTGCTCGTCGAATCAAACACCGCCAGTTTTGCGGACCTGGGCACAGCGGAAAACACGGCTGCGAGCTTAGGCGCAAACGCCATCAGCAACAGCTACGGCGGCGGTGAAAGCTCGGCGGAAACCACCACGTATGATGCCTACTACAATCACCCCGGCCACGCCATCACGGTAAGCTCGGGCGATAGTGGTTACGGCGTGCAGTATCCGGCCGCTTCGCAATACGTCACCGCCGTCGGCGGCACGTCGCTCGCGCGCGCGAGCAACGCCCGCGGCTGGAACGAAACGGTTTGGAGCGGCGCGGGCTCGGGATGCAGCGCATATGAAACCAAGCCCTCGTGGCAAACCGACACCGGATGCGCGCGGCGAACGGTCGCCGACGTTTCGGCGATCGCCGACCCGAATACCGGCGTCGCGGTCTATGACAGCACGCCGTATGGCGGCCAATCCGGCTGGATGGTTTTCGGCGGCACCAGCGTGGCATCGCCGATCATCGGATCGGTGTACGCGCTGGCCGGCAACGGCAGCACCGTGAATTACGGTTCGTATCCGTACGGCCACTTAAGTTCGCTGTTCGACGTGACCAGCGGAAGCAACGGCAGCTGCGGAGGCACGTATCTGTGCACCGGAAAGATCGGTTACGACGGTCCGACCGGCAACGGAACGCCTAACGGATCCGGCGCTTTCTAGCGCACCGGTAAAGAACGAAAGGGGCCGGAAGGCCCCTTTCGACGAAGAATCTCGCCCGTGAGAAACTCGCGGGTTTTTTTTCTGCTGGCGCTGCTGGTTGCGGCGGCGGCGATCGCGTGGTACTTTACGTCGCATCGTACTTCGGCCGGCGACGTGACGGTCTATTACACGAAGGTCGATGGCCAATCCGAAGTACCGTGGACCATCTCGGTGCGCCCGCAGCAGCCGGGCGAGAGCGGCGCAGATCGGCTCCAGTATCTCGTCCTTTACGCGGCGTCTCAAGCCGTTGCCGGGCCGCCGGCCAATCTTTCGGCCAACCGGTTTCCCGCGGGAACCCGCGTGCTCTCCGCGGCCGTTGACGGTACGACGGCAGCCGTCGATCTTTCCGCCGAAGTCAACGACGGGCGCGCCGGTGCGTTGAACGAGAGCGGCGAGTTCAAGTCGCTGGTGTGGACACTGACCGCGCTGCCCGGAATCGATCGCGTAGCCGTGCGAGTTGCCGGCAAGAAAGTGGCCACGCTGCCCGGAGGAAGTTTCGAAATCGATGAACCGTTACGCCGTTCGGATTGGTAGCGTTCTTGCGCTCGCGCTGAGCTTCCAGCTCTGCGGCCTGGCGCGTTCGAACGCTGCCGAAAACACAACCTACATCTATAACGGCAAGCGGATCGTCTTTACGACGTTGCTGCAGCACGCCGGCGGACCCGCGGTGTCGGCGGACGATCCCGGTCTCCACGATCTCGTTAAGGCGGCCGGCGCGGCGCTATCGTGGGATCCCGATAACCAATACGTCCTCATAACGTTTCCGGGACCGAGCATCATCAGTTTCGCAATCGGCGACGCGCATTATCTCGTGGGGTCGGTCTCGCGACCTGCTGCGTTCGCGCCGTTCCTGCGCGACGCGCATGCGTACGTTCCAATAGACGATGTCCTGCGCGCGCTTAAACTTCCGCCGCTCTCCGCGGCGCCGCTGCCGGAGGCTTCGCCGGCACCCAAGACGCCTGTGCCCTTGCCTCAATCTACCGCCGATATCTCGCCTCCGCCGACGCCGCCGCCCTTTGCGACGCCGCAGCCGTCGCCGCAGCCGGCACAAGTTACGGGTGTCGACGTGCAATCGCAGCCGGGCAGCGTCACCGTTCGCATCGGCATCGTTGGAAATGGATCGTACGAATGGCACCGTTTGCGCGCGCCGGATAACCGCTGGTGGATTGACGTTCGCAATGCGCGTTTGACGACGGCGCCGATCGATCAAAATGCCGGGGACGTGGTTTCATCCGTGCGCGTGCGTCAGCAAAACGGCGACACCGTTCGCGTGGCGCTCTCGCTTTCGGCGGCCAACCAGGTCGACGTAACGCCGGGCGCCGATGGTATAACGGTTGTCGCCTCGGCCCGAACTCTGGCGGACGCTCCGCGCAGCGGGCTCGGCACGTTTGGTTCCAATGCAACCGCGGTTGCAACGCCCGCGGCCTCGCCCTCCGTGCAATACGTGCCCACGAATCCGAGATTGATCGTTATCGATCCCGGACACGGCGGCAGCGATCCCGGCACGGTCCGCGGCGATACCCAAGAAAAAAGTTTAACGCTCGACATGGCGAGGCACGTTCGCGATATCTTGGTCGCGCGCGGCTGGCAAGTGATCATGACGCGCAATGACGACCGCGACGTCTTCGCGCCCAACGATTCCGCTCACGACGAGCTGCAAGCGCGCGACGACGTCGCCAATGCAAGAGGCGCGCGGCTGCTGGTCAGCATCCATGTCAACAGCTATGTGAATTCGGGGCCGCACGGCGTCACGACGTTTTACTACAAGGCGAGCGATCTCGCGCTGGCCGAAGCTGTCAACCGGCGCATAACGTCCGAACTCGGGCTCAAAAACAACGGCGTCATCAAAGACAAGCTCTACGTCGTCAACCATGCCAACATGGCGGCCGCGCTGATCGAAACAGCCTTCATTTCTAACCCCGACGATCTCGCGCTCCTGCAGTCGGCGGGCTGGCGGCAGAAGATGGCGCAAGCGATTGCTGACGGCATAGTAGATTACACGGAGAACAACTAAGTATTCTAGGTTTATTTGATTCGGGGCTCGGCGGGCTGACCGTGCTGCGGCGGCTGCACGAGAAGGTGCCGCGGCACGACATCGTGTTTTTTGCAGACCAATTGCACGTGCCTTACGGCGATCGCAGCACGGACGAGTTGGTTGAGCTGCTGCGCGCGAACGTCGCGTTCTTGGACGAGCGCGGGGTTGACGAAATCGTTATGGCATGCAACACCTCGTGCGCGACCGCTTCGCAGCAAGGCTGGCCGCGATCGCGTGCCGCGATCGTCGACCTGATCGAATCGGCGGCGATCGCCGTTGAAAGTGCAGGTTATGAGCGTCTCGGCGTCATCGCGACGTCGGCAACGATGGCGACCGGAGCTTATACGAAGAAAATTGCAGCCCGCGTTCCTGGCGCCCGCGTCACGGAAGTCGCGGCTCCGGCGCTGGTCCCGCTCGTGGAGGCCGGAAAGCTGGAAGGCCCTGAGCCCCGTGCCGCGGTTGAGGCCGTCTGCGCGCGGTTGCCGCGCGAACTCGACGCAGTCATTTTAGCGTGCACGCACTATCCGCTGCTCGATGGGCACTTTGCGGCCGTACTCGGCGACGGTATAACGCGCATCGATCCCGCCATTGTGCAAGCCGAACGCGCGGCGGCCATCGCCGCCAACGAACGTTTCGCGCCCGGAACCGGATCGATCGTCTGTATCACGAGCGGCGACCCGGATCGTTTCCGCAGCGCGGTAACTGCGATGCTGGGCGAATTGCCGGAGATCTCTTTTGAACGTTAAGGTTGCGATTGCCGGCGGCGGCCCGGCCGGCATGATGCTGGGATTCTTGCTCGCACGCGCCGGAATAGAAGTCGCCGTGCTTGAGAAGCATGCGGATTTCTTGCGGGATTTTCGCGGCGACACGATTCATCCGTCGACGCTCGATCTCATGTGGGAACTGGGACTGCTCGACGCATTCCTGGCGCGTCCGCACAGCGAAATCACGCAGTTCTCGGGAGTCGTGGACGATGTCGAATACCCGTTCGTCGACCTCCGGCACGTTCCGACGCATTGTAAATTTTTGGCGTTCATGCCGCAGTGGGATTTCCTGAACTTCTTGGCGGAGCACGCGCGGCGTTATCCCGCGTTTCATCTGCTCATGCAAACCGAAGCGACGAGCATGCTGAAAGACGGCGGGCGAGTCGCCGGCGTGCGCGCATCAACGCCGCAGGGTGAGATCGAGATTCGCGCGGACTTGGTGGTCGGCGCCGACGGCCGCAATTCGACGCTGCGCGAGGCCGCCAGCATGCCCGTCAAGGATTTCGGCGCGCCGATGGACGCCTTGTGGCTGCGCTTGCCGCGCGAGCCGGAAGATCCCGGCCAAGTCTTCGGGTACATCAAGAACGGGAAGATCTTCGTCATGCTTCTGCGCGACACGTACTGGCAGTGCGCGTATATCATCGCGAAGGGGTCGTTCGAGACGCTCAAGGCGCGCGGCCTGGAAGAGTTTCGTGCCGGGATTGCCGAGCAGGCGCCGTTCGTGCGCGATCGTGTCGCCGCGCTGCGCAGCTGGGACGACGTCAAACTGCTGCTGGTTCAGGTCGACCGCCTGGAAAAATGGTACGAAGACGGGCTACTCTTCATCGGCGATGCGGCGCACGCCATGTCGCCGATTGGGGGCGTTGGGATCAATCTCGCAATTCAGGACGCGGTCGCGGCCGCAAATATTCTGTATCCGGATCTCGCTGCGAATCGCGCGCCGGACTTGGCGGCCGTGCAGCGGCGCCGCACATTTCCGACAGTCATGACCCAAGGCTTGCAGTTGTTCGTACAAAAGGCGGTGATCTCGAAATTCTTGCAGCCCGCTTCGGCGAAAAAAGCCGGGAAAGGACCGTTGCTGCTGCGCGCGTTCAAGCACTTTCCGTTGTTGCGGCGCATCCCGGCGCGCTTAATAGGAGTGGGCTTTCGCCCGGAGCATATTCACACTCCGGAGCATGAGGTGCCGGCATGAAAATTCCGCCGTGGATGCGCGATCTTTGGCATCGTATTTGGCCACAGCCCAAGCCCGCGCCAGAGTTCGGCCTCGAAATCGGCATAAACCTCGGCTACAGCTTAGCCAACGATCCGGCGAAGGCGGATCAAATTGCGGCGCTCGGAGTTACCTGGGTGCGGTTGCCGCTCGCATGGGATTGGATAGAACCTTCAAAGGGCGCATACGATTGGACGCCCATGTTGGGTACTGTCGATGCGTTCAACAGCAGGGGAATATCGGTCTTGCTGATCACCGACCCATCAAACTTAGTGAATGACGCCTACGCCGATGCGTCGCAACCGCCGGGACCGCACGCGCCGATTGCACCAAGCGAGGTTGCGGCCTACGCCAATTTTTTTGGCCTGGCGGCGCAGATGCTCGGGAATCGATCGGTCATGTACGAGATCGGTAACGAACCGCTCTGGAATATGACGCCGGCGCAATACAGCACGCTGGCGAAAGCGGCGGCCGCGCAAATCCGCAGCAATTATACGGGAAAAGGGAGGCCTTGCACGATCATCGGGCCGGGCGTAACACCGGATCACGCTGATTTCATACAGAAATGCGTGCCCGAGGGTCTGTTCGATCACCTCGACGGATGCTCGCTGCATCCCTATGGGTACGGGCAGCCGAATTGGCGGCCCCTGACACAGCTCACAGCTGACTACGATTCGGTGCGTGCAATGTTGGCCGCATACCCCGACATGCCGATTTACGCGACCGAGTGTGGTTACTCGACCGTCGGGGATCCCTACGTCGATGGATTCACGGCCGACGGTCAGGCGACGGCCATCATCAATCTCTTCAAAGTCAACCGCAAATACGGAATACCGCTGACGATTCTTTACGAGTATTCCGATGACGGTTCAAAAGCACAGCTGAACCCACCCTACAACCACGAAGCTGGTTTCGGCGTGGTGGATCAAAACTTCGCTCTTAAACCTTCCTATTCTGCAGTGCAAGCGTTTCTTCGCGGACGCCCGCCCTTCTGGCCGAAGAAGCCGCGGCCCAGCGAAGGGCTACAAGTCTAACGAGGGCTGGACTTCGCTCTCCGTCCATGTTAGAGTAACTTTGCATGACAAAGTTACTTGCTATCGTGGCAGCGGCGATCATGGGCCTGGGCGTGCTCGTGGTGTGCGCGTACTTGGCCTCGATCTACGGGCGTCCGCCGATGCCGGTGCCGCTCGGGACCGTGCTGTGGGATTACGAGACCGGATTTACCGTCACGAACGTCGCGCGCCATCGCGTTTCAGCGGGAATGACCGCGTATGAGGTGACCGCGCGTGTGTTCTGTCCGTACGGTGAGCGATACCATTGGACGCCGCGCAGCGCCCACGTCTTCGATAATGACGGACGGATATATTATGCGAGCGCAGGTACCCCGGCTCACAAGATACTCGGCGCGACCGACACGGAACACTTGACGTTTCTGCTTCCAAACGCAGTCGAGCAGCCGGCGCTCGTTTTCGACGACACGCTGGGCTTTCTGCCGATCATCGATGCGCTGCGCGCGGGGCCACCGGAGCTCTACGAACCGCATCGCTTTAATCTACGCTACGATTGAACTAGAGCGCGACGATATGAAAGGCCCAGAAAAACAAGCCGACGCTAAACGTCGCGAGCATCGCGCCGGCCACGACTTGGCCGACCGTGTGCGCGCGCAAGTACACGCGCGCCCAGCACACCATCGGGATGAGCACCAAGAACGGCAGCGGCTGGCGCCCGTACAGCAAGCTCAACGCGACCAGCGGCGCCGTGATCCCAACCGCGTGCGTGCTGATCTTCCAGTAGCGCGTGATGTACTGCACGACCGCAGTTGCCAACGTGTAGCCCGCCATCGAGGCGACCAGCAGTTTGGGCGCGTGGGTCAGCCATAACGTGGCAGTGCCCACCAGATAGAAGATGACGAAGACGAAAAAGACTTTCTCGCGCTCTTCCCGGATCGACATGTCGAGATCCGATATGCGATCGGTCGCGTAGAGCCAGAAGATGAAGAGCATCGGACCGAGCGACGTAAAGAATGTGCTCAAAAAGAGCAGCCACCAAAACTCGTCCGTGCTGCGCGCGCGCACGTGCGACAAGATCACGAAAAGGGCGAGCGCGGTGAGGAACGGATTGAAGATTGTGGAGAGAATGCGCGCCAAATCGCGCCAGACGCGCCGGTTCCGTACCGGAAGCGGCGTCAGGGCCGGATGCTCTAGCACTAAAGGCTACTAACCCCGTGCCCGCGGCGGTTCCTGCGAGCCCTCCCTCCCTCGTGCGGGGGACGCGGGTTCCAGGTCTGTCGAAGGGTGGGGTCCGCCCATGGTAATCGAACGCATCGACTCTCCCGCCGACGTCAAAGCCCTTTCCCGCCCGGAGATCGATCTGCTGGCTTGTGAAATTCGCGAGCTGCTGGTTGAAGTCTGCGTGCAAAACGGGGGGCATTTGGCTCCCAACCTCGGCGTGGTCGAGCTGACGCTCGCGCTGCACCGCACGCTCGATCTGCCCAACGATCGGATCGTCTGGGACGTCAGCCACCAAACGTACGTGCACAAACTCTTGACCGGCCGGCGCGATCGTTTTGCGACGCTTCGAAAAGGCGGCGGAATCTCGGGCTTTGCGATGCGCGCCGAATCCGAATACGATTGCTTTGGGGCCGGCCACGCGAGCACCGGCGTTTCGGCCGCGCTCGGCATGGCGCGGGCGCGCGACCTGACCGGCGGCAACGAAACGATCGTCGCGGTGATCGGCGACGGCGCGCTGACGGGCGGCCTGGCGTACGAAGCGCTCAACAACGCCGGGCAGATGCGCAGCAATTTCATTGTGATTCTCAACGACAACGAAATGTCGATCGCGCCCAACGTCGGATCGATCGCGTCGTACCTCTCGGTTCTTCGCAGCAAGCCGTTTGCCAATCACGTGCGCGCGACCGGAAAGCACGTGCTCGATCATCTGCCACTGGGAGGCATGGCGAAGAAAGCGTTCGAGTCGGCCGAGCTGGGCGCGATGCGGTTCATAGCGCCTTCGGAGAAAGCCGCAGTCATTTTCGAAGAGCTCGGTTTCCGCTACATCGGGGCCATCGACGGCCACAACTACGATACGCTGGTCGACGCGCTCGAAACAGCCAAGGCGATTCCGCGCGCGGTGCTTTTACATATTCGAACCGTGAAGGGCAAAGGGTACGAGCCCGCCGAGCGCGATTCGCGCACGTTCCACGGCATCGGCGCGAACGCGTTCGAGCCGCGCGACGGCAGCAAAAAAGCCGCTGCGCCCGCAGCGCCAAAGTTTCAGGACGTGTTCGCCGATGCGATGATCGCGCTGGCCGAGAAGGATCCCCGCCTGATCGGCATCACCGCCGCAATGCCCGACGGCACCGGGCTTTCGAAGTTTGCCAAGCGCTTTCCCGAGCGTTATTTCGACGTCGGCATCGCCGAAGCGCACGCCGTGTGTTTTGCCGCGGGCGCGGCGACAAACGGGCTCAGGCCGGTCTGCGCGATTTACTCAACGTTCCTGCAGCGTGCGTACGATCAGGTCGTGCACGACGTCTGCGTACAAAATCTACCGGTCATCTTTTGCATGGATCGAGCGGGCATGGTCGGCGATGACGGCCCGACGCACATGGGCCTGTACGATATCGCGTACATGCGCACGCTGCCGAACATGACGTGCATGGCGCCGCGCAATGAGGAAGAGCTGTATCCGATGCTCGAGCACGCGCTCTCGCTTGATGGCCCGGCGGCGATCCGCTATCCCCGCGGGTCGACCAGTGGAAAGTATCGCGATCCGGTTGCGCCGATCGTGCACGGACGCGGCGAGGTGCTGCGCCGCGCGAGCCGCGTTGCGATCCTGGCTTACGGAAACACGGTCGACGTGGCGCTCGATGCGCACTCGGTGGTGAAGGGTGACGTCACCGTTGTCAACATGCGCTTCGCGAAGCCGATCGACGAAGCGCTCTTGGTGGAGCTCGCGGCAAACCACTCGCATTTCATTACGCTCGAAGAGCACTCGCTGGCGGGCGGATTCGGTTCGGCTGTCGCCGAGTTTGTATCGGATCGCGGCTTGAAGGTTACGGTCGAACGCGTCGGTGTTCCAAGCGTACTGGTACAACATGATTCGCAGCCCAAGCAGCGCGCGCTGTTCGGCCTCACCGGCGAAGACGTCGCGGCGCGCGTTGAACATGCTCTTAGACCGGTATCCGCCGGCACATTAGAACTGGTGGAGGAACCGGTATGACCTGGCTGCTTGCGGCCGTCGCGACGGCAAAACCGATCTTGGCAAATCCGCCGCCGGTACAAGTTCCACAACCTGTGCCTCAGCAGGCGGTCAATCTCAACGCGACGGCGCCACAGACGTGGTTTCAGCTGTACGCAGGTTGGCTGACGCACGGTCTCGCCGGACTGTTCCTCATCGTTGCGCTCGGCCTGATCATCATGCTGGCGATTCAAACCACCAAGCAGGAGGGGCTGTCGGGAACACTGGGCGGCCGCGTCGAGTCCGCATACAGCCGCTTGGGCGCAGAAGAACAGCTGAAGCGCATAACGGGAATATTTGCCGTCATGTTCGTCGTGATAGGCACGATCTTGTCGCTGACCGGGATATAACTCGTGCCTCTGCTGGAAGTGAAGAACCTCCGGACGACGTTCAATACCGAGGACGGCTTGGTCACGGCCGTCAACGGCCTGTCCTATTCGCTCGAAGCCGGCTCGACGCTGGGCATTGTCGGCGAATCGGGTTCGGGGAAATCCGTCAACGCGCTTTCGATCATGCGCCTGATTCAGCGGCCCGGCCGGATCGATCCGCACAGCTCGGTCTATTTCGAAGACGAAAATTTGCTCGAAAAATCCGAATCGGAGATGCGCAAGATCCGTGGGCGCAAGATTGCGATGATCTTCCAAGATCCGATGACGTCGCTCAATCCGGTGCTCACGATCGGCGAACAGATTTCCGAAGCGGTGCAGTTACATTTGGGTTACAACAAGCGGGAAGCATTCGACAAAACCGTCGAGATGCTCAAGAAAGTCCGCATCCCGCTCCCCGAAAAGCGTTTCAAAGACTATCCGCATCAATTCTCCGGGGGCATGCGTCAGCGCGTGATGATCGCCATGGCGCTTTCCTGCGATCCGCGCCTGCTGATCGCGGACGAACCGACGACGGCCCTGGATGTCACCATTCAGGCGCAGATCCTCGAACTGATGAGCGAAATGCAGCGCGAAACCGGGGCCGCCATCATTCTCATTACGCACGACTTGGGAATCGTCGCGGAGGTCTGCGAAAACGTGCTGGTGATGTACGGCGGGAACATGGTCGAGTACGGCAACGCCGAACAAATATTCGACACGCCGAAAATGCCGTACACCCAGGGTTTGCTCGCGTCGCTCCCGCGCTTAGACGTGCGCGAGCGTCACCGGCTCGAGCCTATTCCGGGACAGCCCCCGAATCTATTGCGGCTGCCGCCGGGCTGCGCGTTTGCGCCGCGGTGCCGCTACCGCATGC
>JAAXMC010000063.1:526-11089 GCA_013036315.1 Vulcanimicrobiota bacterium | reverse complement strand
CGCTGCCAATGCCGACGTGCATACGACGTTCGTTTATTTTGCGGCCACGGTCGCTTCGCGTCCGGCTGCGTCGATCTCGAGTTGCCCCGCTCGCAGCGTATCGCTCACCGGCCGGTCGGCCCGCCGCGTTACCGCGCGCAAGCGCGCGAAAAGTTCTTCTTCCATGAACGGCTTCACAAGGTAATCGTCGGCGCCACAGTCCAGTCCGCGCACGCGATCCTCGACCGCGTCGAGCGCGGTCAGCATCAGTATCGGCGTGTGAATTCCTTCGGCGCGCGCGGCTTCAACCAGCGCGAAACCATCGCGCTTGGGAAGCACGACGTCCACGATCGCCGCATCGTAGCGCTGACGCAGCAAATATTCTAAACCCGCTTCTCCGTCCGCGGCGAGATCGACGGCATATTTCCGCCGTTCGAGCATCGTGCGGACGGCCGCGGCGATCGAGGCGTTATCCTCGATCACCAAAACCCTCATGACCCTAGAGTTTCGGCGGCCAGGGAAATCCCACTGTCAGCGCCGCGCCCAGCCGGCCGGGCCCGCCGACGGGCTGGAATTGCTGGATCAGCAGCCGCGCGTGCGGCGTCACGTGAAATGCGGCATAGTACACGAAGTCGCGGCTGATGAACGGCACCGCCTGCGCGTCGTAACGAACGCCGAGATACGCATGCGGCGTAATGTAATACTTCAAGCGCGCGTATCCGCCGCTGCTGCCGGTGCGCGTACCAAAGCCATCCGAATTCAGATCGGTGCCCCACCACTGCTCGGCTTGCAGATCGATATTGCGAACGGTGAGTTTAGCTAGCACGCCCGCGCGCTGATACGAATCGGAAAAGGTGTTCCGACCGGCAGGAACGATTCGCCGCGAGCCGGTGATGAAGTCACCACCCACCTGTACACCGGATGTTAGCGGCGCACGCAAGAACATGCCGATTTCAGGTGAATTCGCGGCGGTCGTTTCGCCGGTCGGAACAGGTTTGCCGCCGTACGCGGAGCCTTTGAACTCACCGAGATCGACAACAAAATCGGCGGTAACCGATCCTATGGCGCGCTCGGCTTGCAGGCCCCAGCGTGGCGACGACAGCGATAGATCGTTGAGGCCAACGTGCGCGCCGTAATACCCGTACGGCGCCAGATCGTCGAGCCGCTGGCCCGGCGATTGCGCGAGCGGAAGCTCGAAGAGGCCTAAACGATACAGCGATTGCGTATGCGCGTTGTAGGTCGCGAGATATCCCAAGAACAATCCCGCCGGACCGCCGCCCGCGCCAAAGTTATAATGAATGAACGCGCTGACCGCGCCGATGTCCGCATTCGATAAAAGCACACCGCCCGGCGCGAAGCGGCGCGTGCCGGCCGCGGGACTGGCTTCCCATTCGAGCTGATAGCGGAAAGCAACACCGGTCGTGCCGTGTTTCGGGATCGGCAGCTGATAGCCGTGCGCGCGGAAAGCAGTGCCGAACGCGTTCAGCTCCGGCAGAACGCTGTGGCAGGCGGAGCACTGCAGCTGGTAGCGCTGCGCAAACAATGGAATGGCGCGCGCGGGCGCGCCCGCAGCAAACACGCAGCTCGCTGCGACCACGCATGTTAATGCAAACCTGAAGCTATTGCGCAACGATCACCGACCGCATGGGCCCGCCATAATGGAAGAAACAGCCGAAAAGATACGTGCCGGCCTTGTCGACCATGATCGTCTGCGACGAAGCGCCGGCTGCCAACGTGCCGCTGCTCCAGCCCTGCGAGAGGGAACTACCGCTCTGCGTTTGTGCCGAAGCGGAAAAAGGCGATCCCGCCGGAAAGGTCGTCGCCGCGGGAATAGCCGTAGCAGTGTGCGCGAACCCGTCCGAGTTCTTGAAACGCAACAGCGTGCCGACGGCCACATTCGTAACAGCCGGAGCATAGCCGCCAGCCGTGCCCGCGGACGTTTGCGAGCTGGGATTGAGCGTAAGGTTCACGTCGACGGTCTGTATCTGAGCGCCGCCGCCACTGGGCGGAGCCAGCACGCCGCCGTTGGTGCAAGCGGTCAGCAAGAGAAATGCAAGGCATGCTCTTGTCCTCATTGCGCGAGCTCGCGCCACTGCGCACGAACCTCTGCGACCACCTGCGCGCCCAGATCGGCCGATGCGAGCATTGTTTTGCGCAACGAACCGCGCGCGTCCACAAAATAAACGAACGTCGTATGCACGTCGGCATACCCTTTACGGCCCTGCCGCGCCACAACGCCGAACATGCGCATCACGCGGCGTACTTCTGAAACGCTTCCGCCGGCCACGATCCACGTGCGCGGATCGGCTCCAAACGTTTGCGCCAGCGCGCGCATAACGCGCGGCGGATCGTTTTGCGGATCGAGCGTCACGGTCAACAGCCGTACGTGCCGGCGCTCTGATGCAAACTGCCGCGCCGCCTGCGCGAACTGCGCGTTCACCAGCGGACACGCGTCGGTGCAGTGCGCGGCTACGAACGTGACGATGACCGGCGTTCCCGCCAGTGAGGACAACGCAAAAGTGCGGCCGGTCTGATCGATCAGCTGCGGAGACCGTTCGAGCGCCACCGCTGGGAGGGCGAACGCGGCGAGCGCCAAAGCGATCGCCGCGCCCGCATGCTTGAAACTCACTCCGAGAGCGTACGCCCCAGGAATGAAAAAAGTTTGAAGAGCTAGCGGGTCTTGATGGCGTCGCGCATGGCGACGGCCAAGTTCCTCAGCGCCGGATCGCTCGCCGAGTCGCCGGCAACCGCTTCAAAGGCCGCCCGCGCTTGGGCCCGTTTTCCCTCACGCAGCAGCACGGTTCCCAGCGCAAAACGCGCCCGCGCGTACCCGGGCGCGAGGTCGACCGCGAGTTGAAATTCCCGTTCGGCGGAGGCGTAGCGGTTCGTGCGCGCCTGCGCCAACCCCAAGTCGTAATGTGCGACGGCGTAGGCCGGATTTGCATGCAGCAGCCGCCCGAAATCGTTCTCGGCGGTCGCAGTGTCGCCCGAGCGAAGCGCGACCAAGCCTCTTTCATAGAGCGCGCGGGCCGAATCCGGCGCGCTCGCTACAAAGCGGTCGGCCATGGCGCGCGCGTCGCGCAAATCGCCGCGGATCAAATCGACCGCGATCAGATTTGCCATCGCCGCCAAGAAACCGGGATCGCGGGCGATCGCATCCTGCAATTGACGCGCCGCGTCGTCGAGACGGTGCACGTTGGCGTAAGCAATTGCGAGATCGTAACGGGCGGTCGAGTTCTGCGGTTCGGGCGGATCGAGCGCGATGATGCGTTCGAATTCAGCAGCCGCCGGCTGCCAATCGCCGCGCGCTTCCGCGCTCAGTCCCAAATGAAAGCGTTCGACGACCTCGCGACTCGTGGCAAGCGCGCGCAACGCGGGGATGCTCGTCGTCCGGGGCACCGGCGTTGCGCGCGGGTACATCTGGGCGCGCGCATGCGACGCGGAGGCCGCGAAGATGACCAACGCCAGCGCGAGCCAGGAGCGTCGCATAGTTAGGGCCCGGGTAGTTCCGCGTTTTGCCAGGTGCCGGCGCCGGCAGCCTGTTCGGGCTTGCAGGCCCATCCCACCCGGCCGCCTTCGGTAATCGGGCCGAGCAGCGCGGGAGCGGCCGAGGGCACGAGGGCTCCGTCGAGCATCGCCTCGAGCGACTGCGCACCGGCATACCCGTATACAAAGGTTAAGGCGCAAACGGCTATAGCCGCCGCCAGCACGAAAAGCCTGAGCCATCGCCGTGACATCACCTATAAGTATAGCCGAATCTCTGAAGAATCCGTGAAGCGCCCCCTCATACTTCCGGCCATGCTCCTCACCCTGGCCGCCGCCCCGGCGCCGCTGATCGTCGGGTCCGTGCGCGACCAGGAAGGCGCCGCCATCGCCGGAGCCGTGGTCAGCGCCGCCGGTACGCGCACGACGACCGCCGCCGACGGCACGTTTGCTTTGACCGCGAGCGGAATTCGCGCCGTCCGCATCACCTGTCCGTATTGCAAGCCCGTCGAAGTCGCGGTGCAAAGCTCGGAGCCGGTGGTAGCGATCGTTCAACGATACCGGGCGCTGAGCGAGAGCTCGCCTTCGGCTCGCGATCTGCGCGCGCTTCCATATTCACGCGCCGAATCGGCAATTTCTTTGCGTCCGTTCGTCGTGCTCACCGACAGCCGGGCGTTCTTGCCCGGCGCGCGCATTGCCGATCGCGCAGCGACGACACAGGGCGGCGCAATCATAGATGACGGTATCCCCGATTATGACATCGCCGCAAATGTCTCGATGCTGTCGACCATTCCACTCTTCGACTTGCGCGCGGGCGACGCGTTCGCGCCGGGGCAAACATCGTATTCCGGCGATCAGGCCGCCGGCGGCGTTTTCTTGCTGAACGATCTGCCGGCGCAAGGATCCGACGCGTCGCTCATAGGCGGAAGCGATACGGCGCTCCGCCGCGGCGCGTTCAGCACCAACGCTTCCTACGCGCTGGCGGCATCGGGCAATCCATTGGGATCGAGCACTCGCGCCGCTGCGCAGGTCCACGCGCCCGTCGGCACCGATTCGCTCGATCTCTCTTTCCTGGGCGCGCGCGCGGGAATCGCGCGGGGACCTGTTTCGAGCACAGCGTCTGTCGAAGGATTTCGCGCGCAATTTCAACGCGTGCGCGCTACCGCAATCCAAGCCACCTTCGTTGCCGACCGCGCCGGTTACACGACCACGTTTGCGTCGGCGCCGTTGACCTCGCTCTGGAGCGACATCGTAGGCGAGCTCACGGTAACTTCGCAAACGCCGGTTGCGGTCTTCGGTGATTTCGGCGTGCGCCAATCCAGCGGATCGTACAACGCCGACGCATTTCACTCACACATTGCAGGCGTCGTTTCGCAAACACATCTCGACATGGGCGCGCAAACGCGCGGCGACCGGTACACGGTGCGCGCGGCGGTTGGTGCATACAACATCGCCTACAACGGCGGCGCGGGCGGTACACGCGTGCCGGTGCAGGCGCAAACGCTGGTCCCGTCGCTCTATGGCTCCTACGATCTCACGCCCCGATGGAACGTTGAAGTCTATGCCGGGGCTTCATTCCGGCTGCCTACGCTGCTGGAAGCATTTAGAACACCTCCGGAACCGGGCGGGCTTCACATCGACAGATACGCCCAGATCACGCAAACGCTCACGTATTCCGATCTGAACCGCGTGAAAATCTCCGTGACGTCAATGAGCGAGCAGCTGAGCAACCTCGACTCGGGAACCGTCCACTCGGTGGGCGCATCGATCGCTTGGCAAGTTGCGCCGACGATCGCACTGCGCGCTTGGACGCTCACGTTCAACGATACGACGGTTCCTTATGAAGCGCTGCTGAGGTTCGGCAGGCAGCCGCAATCCGGAACGCCGGGTTCGGCCTGGCTTACTTATGAAAACCCGGCTGGATTTCGCCTGGACGCGATTTACCGCTCCGACTTCCTGGACGCGCTGCCGCAGCGCCACGTCGACGGATCGGTCTCCGCACCGATGGGCTGGGGCTTGAGGTGGTTCGTCGGAACCGAACGCCGTCAAGACGCGCGCTCGATCGATGCCGGCATAAAGTTCGATCGGCCATGATGCGTATCATCGCGCGCTTGGCCGCGATCGGCGGATTGCTTGCATCAAGCTTTCTGCCGGTCGCTGCATTTGCCGCACCGGAAGCGATCCAAGGCGTCGTCGTCGATCGCGACGGCCAGGGGATCGATAAAGCCGAGGTTGACTTTTATTCCGAGAACGCGCGTGAAGTCGGAACCGGGCGCGCCGATCGCAATGGCCGCTTTTCGGTTGAAGTTTCAGCCGCTCCCGAAACGTGGAGCATTGCGGCGAAAGGCTACCAAACCCGGACGCTGAGATTTTCCGAGCTTGGCTCGAGCACGATCGTCCTCTACCCGCGTGAGGCAAAATCGCCGGCGAAACTCGACGGCGCGGACTTCGCCGTTTTGCCTTATCAGGATATCGGATACATCTTCTCGCTCGCGCCTTTTGCCATCATTCAGGGCGGCGGCAGCATCAGCATCGGCGATCGCGGCTTAAGCGGAAGCGGCAACGCGCTCGAAAGCAACGGCAGCTCCTTCGATTCGGTTCCGGCGCACTATCTATCGTTCGTGGGCATCGCGCAAGCGTTTCATTCTTACCGGTATTCAAACGGCGCGGCCGGGCATTACACCCTCGGTTTCGATCGCGCGGCCGGCAACTCGGTCCAAGCCGGCGGCGGATCGTTGCAGATCGCGAGCCTGCAAGGACGCTCCGGCGACGAAGCCTTCGGTTACGGCAGCAGCTCGGGCGACTTGACGCAGCACTCGCGTTTCGACCTGATTTCCCGCACGAATGTCGGCGCCGGCAAAATGCTTTTTGCGGTGGGACGCAGCTTTCTCACCGATCAAAGCGGCAGCTCGGTAGAATTCGGCAACGAAACGAGCTCCGAACTCCGGCTGGACGAACCGTGGCTGGGCTCCACCGCAACGTTCGAGCTCAAGGCCAAGCAAAAAGCAAAAACCAAGGTCGCCGATTATACGGAATCCGATAGCGAAGTGGAAGGCGAGTTTCGCCTGCGAAACGACGGGGCGCTGTTCGGCAACGAGATCGGCGTAAAGATTACACGCGACACCGGCGTGCGCGATTACACCACCAAACTCTACAGCGGCGCGGCTGTGACGAGCCGGCTCTTCGCGAGCGAAACGTACAACGGAAGCCGCCTGTCCGCGCGCGCATCGCTTTCATGGTATGGATTGCGCGATTCAGGAGTCACGCATAAACTTCCGGCGGGTGTTTCCCAGACCGCGGGCGGCATCACGGCTTCGCTGAGCGCGCGCTGGGAGCTGAACGATCGTTTTGCGTTCGAAGCGACGCGCGGCAACATTGAAGACACGCCGTCGGTCAGCGGTCAATACTTCGGCGATCCGGTCCCCGGGCTGGTGCTCAACCGGAGCGATCTCGCCGAAGGCTCGCTGCTCTATTCCTCACCCGGCGGTTTCGAAGCCGAACTCACGAATTATTCCGAACGTTATACGACCGCAATGCCGACGACGCGCCTGAGCGGACTGGGAGTCGCAATCGATTGGCCGGTCGCGCGCGACTGGCGCCTGCGCGCATGGACTCTTGCATTACGCGACGCCGCCGACGGCGTCAACCAAAGCGATCTCGGACCATCACTTGGCCGCGACGTCGCCTGGCTTACCTATTATGGGGGCCGCCGCACGCGCTTCGACGTGATCTACCGCCGCGAAACCGATCCGGTTGAAGCCGGGCGTTACGTCGACGCCGACGCTGCGCTGGCAATTGGGCCGCACCTTTCGCTCATAGGCACGATGGAGCACCATCAATCTACGTCGTCGTACGGCGTGAGTTTGAGCTTCGAAGACCGGAAATGAACGCGCGCGCGGCTTTGGCGGCTCTCTTGCTCGCATCGGTGATGACCGCATGCGGCGGCGGTTCTACGAACCCGCCGCTCTTGGGATCGGCACCGGGAGCCAGCCCGACGCCGCCGCGTCTGGGCGCGGTGTTGGGACACGCGAACTACACGACATATATGTTTCACAACTACTCGGCCTCCAACGGACTGCCGACGTCACCGCCCAACGACGGCGCGCTTCCGAAAGGTACGCTGACGGCTGTGCAGTCCGGATCCGGCATAACTCTGTACGGACGCACGCCGGCCGGCGGAAACAACATCGGCCACGACGGCATCGGCTGCGGGACATTTTTCAGCACGAACACGTCGTTCGGCAGCAGCTATAACGTAGTCTACGCATTTAGCGGAAGCGACGGCTGCGATCCGCGGCACGACGCGATGGTGCTCATCAACGGAACGCTGTACAGCACCACGCAAGGCGTCAACGATACGTCGAAGGACACCTACAACAACGGCGACGCGCACGCGCTCGTGCCGGGCGGCACGCCGTCGATCGTGCTCGCGTACGCCGGCGCGCCGAACCAAGGGGCGCAGCAGCACAGCTCGTTCACACTCGATCAAACCTTCGGCAACGTGCTCTTCGGTCAAACGGCTAAAGGCGGCGCGAACGACAAAGGCCAGGTCTACGCGATCACGCCGAGCGGTTCGTCATACTACCCGATTCACGACTTCAGCAAAAGCGAAGGCACCGAACCGCACGGCCGCATCATTCAGCTCGGGCCGACGCTGTGGGGAATCACGCGCAGCGATGGTGCCGGCGGCGGCACCGTTTTTTCGCTGGTGCTGACTTACTCCAACGGCATTCCGCAGCCGCAGCCCACGATCAACATCATCCACTCGTTCGTCAGCGGCGGTTCCGACGCGTACTTTTCCGATCACGGCTACTTGACGCCGGTGACTGAAGGCGGTCAAACGGTGCTTTACGGTATGACGCAATGCGGCGGCGGCGGAACGGGTGGCGACAGTCATCACTGCGGAAGCGGCATGGGCGATGGCGCAATCTTCCGGGTCGTTCCGCACATGACCAACGGACAGTATGACGGCACGGGATCGTACAGCGTCTACTACGCTTTCCAAGGCCAGGACACGGCGCTTCCCAACGGCGAGCACGATGGCGCCGATCCGTACGGATCGCTCTATTACGACGCGGGCTCCGGCTACATGTACGGCATGACCGCCTACGGCGGCTCGAGCGACGACGACGGAACGGTCTTTCGGTTCATTCCGGGAACGCTCTCGACGTACCAAGTGATCTATCACTTTACGGGCAAGAACGGCGACGGTGCTAAGCCAATCGACAACGTCATCATTTCGGGCGGAACGATCTACGGAATGACGGTTTACGGCGGAACGAGCGACGACTCGCTGGACGGCACCAAAGGCGGTGGTAACGGCACGATTTTCGCGATTCCCGTGCCATAACGACCTTTGCGTTTGACGCGCACGGCGGTTCTGTGCCATACTGACGGCCACCCCGCGCGATCTTTCGAATACGATTGAGCCGCGCTCTCTTCGAAAGATTTCCACAATTAACACCTTCGATAAACTGGGCCTGCAGCCGGCGTTGCTGCGCGCCGTCCACGACCTCAAATTCACCGAGCCGACGCCGATTCAGATCATGTCGATTCCGCCGGGGCTCGCCGGCCGCGACGTGCTGGCCAGCGCCGAAACCGGCAGCGGAAAATCGGCGGCTTTCGGCCTGCCGATCCTCAACAAACTCATCGACATGCCGCGCGGAAAAACGCGCGCGCTCGTGCTGGCTCCGACGCGCGAACTCGCCGAACAGATTGCAACGCATCTGACCGCTCTTGCCAAGCATACAAACATTCGCGTCGCCGCGGTGTATGGCGGCGTCGGATTCGGCCCGCAAGCCACGGCCTTTAAACGCGGCAGCGATATCATCGTCGCCACGCCGGGACGTTTGCTCGATCACATCGAGCGCGGCACCGCAAAACTCAACGACGTGTCGATGCTCGTCCTCGACGAAGCGGACCGCATGCTCGACATGGGCTTCTTACCGCCGGTGCGGCGCATCCTTAAATACGTCGCGCGCGAGCGCCAAACGTTCTTCTTCTCGGCAACGCTGCCGCCGGCCATCGCCGGCCTCGTTCGCGAGATGCTGCACGATCCGGCTCGCGTCGAGCTGGCCGCGAAACCTTCGCCCGTCGCCGGGTTGACGCAGACCGTGTATGCCGTGCCCAACGAAAAGAAGACCGATCTCTTTCTCGAGCTGCTCAAAGACAACACGATCTATTCGGCAATTGCGTTCACGCGCACGAAAGCTCGCGCCAACCGGCTGGCCGCCGCGCTTGAAAAACACCGTATCCCGTCCGATTTGATTCATGGCGACCGCTCGCAGTCGCAGCGCACCCGCGCGCTCGAAAACTTCAAACGCGGCAAACACCGCGTGCTGGTCGCGACCGATATCGCCGCGCGAGGCATCGACATCATCGAACTCGGCCACGTTGTGAACTACGACGTCCCGCGCGCGGCCGAAGATTACATGCATCGCATCGGACGCACGGCTCGCGCGAAATCAACGGGCGACGCGATCACGTTCGTATCGTCGGACGAAGAACCGCTGATGAAGCAAATCGAATACGCGTTGGGCAAGCGCTTGGACCGTACGAAGAATCCGCTCTTCCCCGAGGCCAGCATCGCGCCGCCCAAGGCGCAAATCGTCTACCGGTCGCGTCCGCGCCGCCGCTAGACGCCAGGGCGATTCCCTCGCCGTCCCGAACGGGATGGCCTCATAATAAAACGATAAAGCAAAGAAAATAGGAGTAATTTGTGCCTGAATCCGTCTCATTAGAGATCGGCGGGCGCACGATGACCATCGAGACCGGCGAGCTCGCGAAGCAAGCGAACGGCTCTGCCCTGGTCCGGTATGGCGACCAAAATGTCGTGCTCTGCGCCGTCACTGCCTCCGAGAAACCTCGTGAAGGCATCGACTTCTTTCCCCTGACCTGCGATTTCGAAGAAAAAATGTATGCCGCCGGCAAAATTCCGGGCGGTTACATAAAACGCGAAGGCCGGCCGCCCGAACACGGCGTGCTGAGTTCGCGGCAAATCGATCGGCCGATCCGGCCGCTCTTCCCCGATGGCTTCCGCAACGACATCCAGATCGTCGCAACCGTGCTCTCGATCGATCGCGAGCTCGACGCGGACGTCTT
>JAAXMC010000063.1:0-509 GCA_013036315.1 Vulcanimicrobiota bacterium | reverse complement strand
GGGCGTTTGCGCAGCCGGAGCCGCGCTCGCGCTCTCCGATATTCCGTTCGACAAAACGGTAGCCGCGGTGCGCGTCGGACGCGACGAGAGCGGTGAATATATTTGCAATCCCGCGCTGCCTCAGTATGTTACCGGCGGTATGGATCTCGTCGTAGCCGGAACGGCCGACGCGGTCATGATGGTCGAAGGCGGCGGTAACGAAATCAGCGAGGAAGATTTCCTCGGCGCGGTCGAATTTGCGCACGCGCAGATAAAACTGATCGTCGCCGCGATCGATCAACTCGCGAAAAAGAACGGCAAAGCCAAACGCGAGTTTCCGCTGCTTCGTCCCAACGGCGATCTCGAAAAGTGGATGCGCAAGACGTTCAAAGACGACGTCGCCAAGGGCATGCGCGTCGTCGAGAAGCTGCAACGCGAAGAGACGCTTGGTAAGATTACGGTCGACGAAGCGATCGCGCGCTGCAAAGAGCCGCAGATAAAAGCGCTCCTTGAGGATCCGGTGCTCGCCA
>JAAXMC010000062.1 GCA_013036315.1 Vulcanimicrobiota bacterium | reverse complement strand
CTGGCAATCTGAAAACGGTTCTGCCGTGCGGGGCCCGGCGCTGCCGTGATTGTACTCGGCACTGGAATCATGAATACTACCACCGAAGTTCGAAGAGGCGCGACGCTCAAAGGCGCGGCTATATCAAGCGGACGTACGGTGTATCGCTAGAGTACCTGGAGCGCTTGTTGGTGGAACAAAACGGTCGCTGTGCCATCTGCCGCAAACACTGGAAGGAGTGCAAGGTCTCGAAACATTCGCGTTACGACGGCGTTTTTCTTCAGCATTTGTACGTGGACCACGACCACTCTACCGGCAAGGTGCGAGGTTTGCTTTGCAACAGCTGTAACTGCGCGATCGCCTTCTTGGACGAGGATCTGAAGCGTCTTCGGTACGTAGAGGAGTATCTGAAGGGACATCCGGAGCTGAATTCTTAGACTAAGCCCGCGACATGCAGGCCGACGTCTTGAGAAACCCAATTCTTCCGCATGGAAAGCATTTCACCACTGGATGCCTTTGCCGCGCTCGACATGCGCACTGGCACAATCGTCTCGGCCGAACCATTTCCGAAAGCGCGGAACCCGGCCTACAAACTAACAATCGATTTCGGCGAGCCGTTCGGCGTGAAGCATTCGAGCGCGCAGTTGACGTCGCGCTACAGCGCTGCGGAACTAGCCGGAAAGCAAGTTGTCGCCGTGGTGAATTTTCCGCCGAAGCGAATCGCCGGCTTTCCAAGCGAAGTGCTCGTGTTAGGGGTACCCGATGAAAGCGGCGCGACCGTGCTGCTGATTCCCGAATCGCGCGTTCCGAACGGCGTTCGCGTTTACTAGGGCGCTTTAGTCGCTGAACTCTACCTTAAAGAGGTACGAGCCGGCCACCGGCTGACAGTCGCGCGTTTCGGGCGCGTAGCTGCTCTCGCGCGCAGCTTGCATCGCTGCGTTATCGAGTTCGAACGATCCGGTCGAACGGTAGACCGACACACCGGTGACCCGGCCCGTTGCATCGAGATCGACTTTGATCATCGCCGTTACGTTGGTGCCTGGTGCGAAACCGCTGGAGGTTTGGTCGGGCGAGATGGCCACTGTCGTCTTGGCTTCCATGTTCGGATCGCTGCAAGCGGGCGCCGGTGGGCTCGACGGTTCGATGGGTTGACCGGTCGCGCCGCCGGGTCCAGTTGGTCCGGTGTTGCCCGGCGCAGGTGGCTCGCCGGTTGGAAGCGACGACGCGACGGCCACGACGCCGTTCGGCTTGGACAGAACATGGATTCGCCAATCCGGACGGCGCACGCTTTGGCGTTGCGCGATTGTATGCGGCCGGGGCTGCGCCTTCGGAGGCGGCGTATGTTTTGGATGAACGTAAAGGTGCACGATTACCGGCGTGGCGTGATAAATGATCGCCTCGGCGGGACGCACGTGCACGAAACCGGCCAATACCAGGTGCACCGCGAGCGATATCGCGAGGGCTGCCCCCAGCATGCGGCTATTCCGTGTTGCGCCCATGCCCGTTTAACAAATGGCGCCCCCGCCGTGTGACAGGAGGCGGGCTGCTTCTACTTTATCCCGAGCTTCTTTCCGGCCGAGAGCAGTTTGATCGATTCCCGGATGCGCTTCTGCCGCGTCTCGGGACGCTTTGCGGCATCGATCCACGTGAGAAATTCGCGGCGATAGCCCGGCGCAAGGTTTTGAAAACCAGCCCAAGCCTTTGAATTCGCTTTGAGCGCTTTGGTGATGTACGCCGGAGCTTTGTTGGGAATTTCCGGCCGCGCGGGATACCTGTTAGCCGTCGGAGCCGCCGCATTTCCCGCAGCCGCGAGGAGACCGGAGGCTTTGAGTTCCTTCCATCGCTTTCGATTGCTGTCCGACCAGTTGCTCGTGGGTTTTCGCGGGGTGAACTTACGCGCGTACCGGTCGTCATCGAGGCGTCTAATGAGGCTGTCGATCCAACCGAAGCAGAGCGCCTCGCGAACCGAGTCTTCATACTCGATCGACTCCACCCCGCTGTGCGCTTTATAGTAGACGAGCCATATGCCCGGATGCGCAGCGTGATGCTTCTGCAGCCACGCACGCCATTGCCGCCGGCTTCGAACATCTAAGGTTGCCAGTTTTTCGGCCAAGACAAGAACTTGCGCTAAGTAACGGCGCGCTACCTTGGTTGCCGGATTAGGCCGGTCGCAGGCGGGTACGTCTATTTCGATATGAGAGAACGGCCACAGCAACCAGGGGGCACCATGCTTCGAACACTACTGCTCGCGAGCGCGGCCACGCTATTCGCCGTAACGAGTACGACGGCCATTGCTTCCGCGAAGCATCACCATTTTCAAAATGCGTACGTTACGAATAACGGCACGCTCGTCAGCACGAATGATTATAACGGCGACAACGACGAGGATGTCGTTTCGGTGGCTGAACCGGTAAGCTATGCGACGGTTCAGAGCGCGCCGTCATACCAAACCGCGTATCAAACGACTTACGTTCCGGTCAACGACACGATCGTAACGCCGTACGGATACACTCCAATTTACAATAACGGCTATTATCAAGGCTACGCGTACAATCCGCAATACGCCACGTACAACCCGTATTACATGGGTGCCGCATACGGCAACGGCGACCCGCTGAGTGCGGCCGTCGTGAACACGGTGCTGAGCGCTGCCGTCAGTGGCGGCCGCGTGGATGGACGCCAGGTCCTTCAATCGCTGCTCGGCGCTTTCGTCGCGTCGCAAGCCCAGCAGCAGTATCAGCAGCAATACCAGCAGCAGTACCAGCAATATCCGCAGCAGTACTCGCAACCCGTGTACTATCCGGACCAGCAGCGATTCGTGCAAGTGCAGTCCGTCCCGGTGCAGGTGCAATCGGTAGTTCCAGTGCAGGTCGTGCCGGTTTACCGCGTCCGCCACGATAACGGGCAACATCGCGGCCATGGCGACCATGGTGGCGGAGACCACGGAAACCACGGCGATCATGGTGGCAACCATTAAAGCGCTAGCGGCGGCCTTCGGGGCGGCGCTGATCCTGACGGCATGCTCGAATGCGGCCGGGCCGGTTTCGCCTGCCGACGCCGCGCGCGCGCGCGCGGAAATCAAGACCGGCGTGCGCGCCTTCGGGCATCGAGCCTATAAAATCGCCCTCGTCCACTTCAACGGCGCGCTGGCCCTCGTCCCGAGCAGCCTCGATGCGCGGTACGATCGCGGGGTTACCGAAGAAAACTTGCACAAGTACGGGCCCGCAATGGACGACCTGCAATCCGTCGTAAACAATCGTCCGGATTGGAATGATGCGCGCTTTCACCTCGCCGCTGCGCAGTTTCAGGCGCACCGGTTCGCCGACTCCGCGCGCAATTTTGATATCGCGCTAGCCTCAAATTCCAAAGCTGGAAAATTGTGGCTGGATGACGGCGTGAGCTACTACCAGATGAAGCGTTACGCCGACGCGCGGCTGCGGTTCGCCCGCGCCCTGGCCCTCTCGCCAAAATCCGGGCGCGCGCATTTCTGGCTCGGCATGACGTACCGTCATCTCGGAAGCCCGAAAGCTCGCGGCGAGCTGGCACTCGCAGCTCACTCGCGCGATGTCGTGGTCCGTTCGGCGGCGCGCCGGCAGCTCAAGGCCCGCTAACGCGGTTTTTGGAAAAAGCCCCGATGAAACGTCGGGGCTTTTTCATGTGGCGACGCAAAGGAATCGAGGGAATAGGTTCCTGCCGGAAAAGGAGTCGTCGTGAAATTTTGCAGCGCCGTGATCGCAATAATGCTCGCCCTTTTTCCGAGCGGGGACGCACGCGCGAGTGATTCCGCCGGTGCTGCGGCGTGGCGAGGTTTTTTTCAACGCGTGATTCCCGCCGCGCGGCTGAATTTTGCGCCACTGCGAGGTGCCTTCGACGCGCAGTCGGGCAACTATGCCGTCAAAGGTTCGCTCAACTCGGCAATCGTTAGGAACTGCATTATCTTTGAGACGGGCGCATTGGATTCACACGCGTGGGATTTGCGCTGCGACATTTCAGGTTACGACGGCCAGGCCGCGGGCCCCAGCACTCTACCCGGAACTCTGACGAGGAACTTGGGCGCGGCGCTTCCTGGATTCACGCGGGGCAAGAATCTGGTGGGCGAGCCGGAGTGGATCGACGCGCATCATGCATCCGTCACAATCGTTTTCGGCGGAATTCTCATAAAACACGGCTACACGGGTATCTAAAACTCGCGGTTGACTGGAGGCGCTGCCTACAACAGAACGATCTGGTAGGAACATTACTCTACGAATCACGGCGAGTCACAGACCCAAGAGTCTTCGGCGCGATACCAAAAATGCGTGATTTTGCGTGAGTACAAAAAATGTAGTACGCCGAACCTCAAATACCTCGGGGTAAGAACCCGGGTAGCGATTCGCGCAGCGCTTCGTTCTCGCGCCGCGTCTGTTCGAGCGTGCGCCTGAGCTCGTCGGAAACGCGCCGCTGCTCGACGGTCTCGAGGTGGTCGTAAGTCATCGCGGCCGAGTCGATAAGGTGCTGGAGCGCAGCCCGCTCGAGCGCGTCGAATCGCTCACCGTCGCGCTTTGCGCCAAGCAGTAGTAGCCCGATGACTTCCTGTCGCACAAGCATCGGATATGCGACGGCGAGGGAATCGTCGCCGTCAACGCCGCTGCTGCCGCCGATTTTGTGGACGTCCACCGGAGCACGGGTAGTGGTCAACTCGATTACGAGGTCGTCGTTCGCGTCGATCCATGCGGGCGCGCCATCGGGCCAATCGCGTTGCGCAACGCACGCGTACGTCCCGTCCATGCGGAGGAAAAGCGCGCTCGAGGACAAGCCGAGGGCTTCGAACGGTTCGTCCACGATCATCTCGTCGAGCGTGGTGCGCTCGCTGACGTGCGCGAACCGTTGCGCAACGACGCGCAGGCGCTCCTCGGCGACCCGGCTGCGCCGGAAGAAGAGCGACTCGATCACCGTGTCGATGCGGTGCTGCAATGAGTTCACCCAGAACCCGAACGCAATCGCCACACTCACTTCGACGAGCACACCGAACCGCGTCCGCTGCACCTGGTTGCTCAGCGCCCAGTCGAAGATGCTAAACGCGCCCACCGGGATAGCCGACAATGCCGTAAACGCGAGCGCGCGACCTCCGGCGAGGCGCACGTCGATCACGTGGTGCCGCACGATCGCATAGAGCACAGTCATCGGCAGCACGTTGAGGAACTGCGCCCAGGTGTTGAGCTCGCCCGGCGCGCTCGGCACGTTCTGCGAGATCCAGAACAGCGCATAGCTGGCGAGAAAGCTTCCCAGGCCGATTGCGACCCAGCGCAACCGTTCGCGGTCCTCACCCGATGACGCACGATAGCGCGCGAGAAACGAGACCGTGGCGATCGCGTAACCAAGCCAGGACGCGGCAGTGAAGACTCGGTAGAGCTGGGTGCCCAGCGGTGTGTACGTTGACCCGGCGACAAGTGCGAAGAAGTAATCGAGAATCGTGAAGATACCGAGTGCGATCATTGCCCTTTCGACCGGGCGCCACGACGGGAGCGGACTGCCGCTCGGGAACCGCGTGCAGAAGATTGCGGCGACGGCCGCCCCTGCGCCGGTCACGACGCATGTCAGCACCAAGAAAAGCGGCTTCCAAGAATATGGGACGCCGACGACCAACTCGGCATTACTGTAAGGGTGCGCGAGCTCGCCGAACTGCAGACAAAGCACGAAGAACGCTGCCGTCATGATGCTTGGGCGGAGCAGCACAAGCGCCGCACCCATGAGCACGATTAAGAAGCCACGCACGAGCTGCGCGACAATGAGAAGTTCGTCGTGCGCGGAGTAGCGGATCGGCTCGGGAGTGAGCGTCACGATGCGCCGCTGCCCGTTGTGGATCACGACGTACGGGATCGGCCGGCCTGCGGTCACGCGGTTGAACAGCTGCTGCACTACAAAAGCGTGCTCGGCGGCGGCCGGGACGGCCACGTCGCCCGAAACGATTCCCGCCCGCGCGGCGGGTGATCCCGGCGCGACGCTGCCAATCGTGTTCACGTCGACATTCGGCGCGAGCGTCGCGATCGTGCCGGCCCTGACGATTCCCACCGTGCCATAGTAGCCGTTGAGCGCGAGCACCGTGGGTAAGCCGAAAGCGAGCGCGTAGAGGACGCTCAGCACGACTACGAAGACTCGCATGACACCATCCCGTCGGCCGGACGTTTTGCTCGCTTGTGTATTATCCCTCGGCAAATCCGAACCAAGCCGTCGGGCATTGATTGCTGCTCACGATTACAATTCTGCGTTCTGCGTTGAATTAAGAATCCCCGATGTTACGTCGGTGCTCTCAAAATCTGGATGCTCTCGTTCTGCGAACACGCCGGGGGAAATTCGAGGGGAAATTTCCCCTCAGCCCAACGGGTTCCAGCGGCATCGATAACCGCCAGAACGCCGGCGTAAGGAACTCAGCCAAGCGAAAAGCCCTGTAAAATCAGGGCTTTTCTTCTTCTAGATCTGGCGACGCTGATGGGGCTCGAACCCACGACCTTCGCCGTGACAGAAAGCGCATGGAAACCGCTGCAGCCGGTTTTATGAGGAAAAGGGGCCGCTGGTGCATGCTGGTTGCCGTTGGTCTGGGGGGAAATTTGAGGGGAAAATTTCTTCTGTCACAGGTTGGACCCGCTCGTTTGCGTAAGGCTCGCGCACGCTGTTCGAATCGAACAGGAGATGGATTTATGAAGAGACGCCTCGTATGGATCGTCCTTGCGTTCGCGATCCTATGTACGCCGCTAACGGCTGCGGCCAGCCCGATGTCCGATCTGGTGAAGGTCCAAAAAACGTTCTACGCACTCAAGACGTTTCACGCGGATCTCACCATGACGAGTGCGTCGATCGCGATGGATTTCGTTTGGCCGGACCGTGTCCGAGAAACGCTTGGGAACGGCATGGTCGCCGTTTTCATCGGTTCGAATGCATGGATGTCGGTGCGCGGTCGCATGATGCAGATGCCGGCCGGAATGGCGGCACCGCTTCGGGCGCGCCTACAATCGATCCGAAGCTTGGGCTTACAAGGAAAGCTCACGAACGACTACACGGTCACGTACACGGGTATGAAGAGCATCGGCAGCATGCAAGCGCGCACGTATCATCTCGTGCAGAAGACCGGCTCAGCGGTGGTCGACATGTGGATTAGTGCGAAAAATCTACCGATTCAAGCGGTTGTTAAAACGACTAATGGCGGTCTCATAACGCTACGCTATTCGAAGTTCAACGC
>JAAXMC010000061.1 GCA_013036315.1 Vulcanimicrobiota bacterium | reverse complement strand
GCAAGGAGACTCACCAAGATGGGGGTCGAGAAAAAACTGCGCGAGCTGGGGGCGGCCGAAGGAGACACGGTGCGCATCGGCCCATACGAATTCACTTACTCATGAGACTAGGCGTATTCGGCGGCACCTTCGATCCGGTCCACAACCTGCATCTGTTTATCGCGGAGTCGGCGCGGCGGCTCGAAGGGCTCGATCGCGTACTGTTCGTGCCGACCAATAACGTCCATTATCGCGAGAAGCCGGCCGCTTCGGCCCAGCAGCGCGCCGGCATGCTGAAACTCGCGATCGCCTCGAACGAACATTTCGCGCTGGATGAAAGCGATCTTCAGCCCGGCGCGACCGGATATACCGCCGACCTGCTGCCCCGGCTGCACGAGCGCTACCCCGATGACAGCTTGATATTCGTAACCGGCGCGGACTCGCTCGCCGAAAGCTCGTGGGTCAGATTTGAGGAAGTGCTCGAATCGCTGGAGGCTTTTGTGATTGCGCCGCGCGCGGGAATCGCCGCCGACACGCTTTCGCGCGTCGTTTCCGCCGTACCGTCGGCGCTGCGCTCGCGCATTAAAACGCTGAATCTCCCGGAGATGCCCGAAAGCGCCACGCTGATACGCACGCTGCTGGCGCAAGGACGGTCGGCGCGATACTTGGTGCCCGAACCGGTTTGGGAATACATCACCGCCAACAACATCTATGCGGTGTCGGATGAAGCGTAGACTCTTTCCACTATTGCTCGCGGCGCTGACCGGTTGCGCCGGCGGCCCGGTAACGGTGGAACAGGCCATGGCCGGCTGCGCGCGCGGGGCTTCGGCGGTGGAAGTCGTCGCGAACGGCACCGTCGCGCGTTTGCTCGGAACATATTCTTCGCGAACCGGAACGCACGAAGGTTTTGTCTTGCGAAGCAAAGCGATGTCCATACGCATTGAAAACAACACGACCATCACCGGCCCTATTCCGCTTTCACAAGGCGAGGCGGTGACGTTGCAAGGCCAATATGAATGTAACGACGGTGTCATCCATTGGACGCATCACGACCCGCGCTTGCGTCACATCGGCGGTTACATCCAAGCCGGAGGAAAGATCTACCGTTAAGATCGTTTTGGCCAGCGCGTCTCCGCGTCGTTTGGAATTATTGCGATCGCTGGACCTCGACGTGCTCGTCGTTCCCAGCAATTACCACGAACCCGAGCGCGCCGAGCTTGCGCCGCGCGAACTCGCGATCGAACACGCGCGCAACAAATGCGAAGACGTGTCCATGCGTTTTCCGCACGACGTCGTGGTGGCCGCCGACACCGTTGTCGATCTCGACGGCGTCGCATACAACAAGCCGCGCGACGCGGCCGACGCGCGCCGCATGCTGAGCAACCTGGCGGGCCGCAGCCACGTCGTTCATACGGCGTTTGCGATCGCCGCCGGCGGCACGTTCACGGTTGAATGCGAAAGCACGCGTGTGTTCTTTTTTCCGCTTGAAGCCGGTGAGATCGACGCATACGTGGCAACCGGCGATCCGCTCGATAAGGCCGGGGCGTATGGAATTCAGGGGCGCGGAGCCGCTTTGGTCGAGCGGATCGAGGGCGATTTTTACACCGTCATGGGCTTTCCGCTCGGGCGTTTCGTGCGAACGCTCGGGCGGTTGGGATTTATCTTGCCGATAACGAAATAGCAGTGTCCCTACTCAGCCGGAGGGTCTTTTAACTATCTTCACCTACCGGGACGAACGCAGACTCTTTGCCGTTCTCGGCATCATCATCGCTGCTGCGCTGGTGGCGCTGTTGCAGATTGCAGCTGCCCGCACCGGCACGTCCAGTCCGCTGACGACCATCGCGACGACGGTCGGCATCGGCGTCGAAGAGGGCGCGTCCACCGCAGTAGGGGCGGTCCGTTCCGGCGGCCGCACCGCCCTCAGTCTTCCGGCGCTGCGGGCCCAAAACGCGTCCCTAAACTCCCAAAATCTGCAGCTGGAGCGGGAAAACGCAAGGTTGCACGAGCTGCTGGCCGCCTATAGCGGTCAGCTGGCGATCCAGCCCCACCTGCAAAGCTACGCCGGCGCGATCGAAGCCCGCGTGATCGGTTACCCGCCCGAAGGCGGAATTGCAAGCGTGACGATCGACAAGGGTACGCATAGCGGGGTCGCGCGCGACGACGGCGTGTTAGCCGGGCCCGGCGTGATCGGGCGCGTGATCGAAGCATCGCCGTTTACAAGTCAAGTTGCGCTCATAACAGATTTCACGAGCACCGTACCCGCGCTCGTTCAGCGCGGACGGTATTGGGGCATCGCACGCGGCAACGCGGATTCGGTGCGTCTCGAGTATGTTTCGCAAGACGCGCAGCTCCGCGTCGGCGACAAAGTCGTCACGGCTGAAGCGCGTTCGTTTCACTCCGGCGCGCTGCTGGGATCGATAGTGAAGATCGAACGCGATTCGGCGTTGTATCAAACCGCGATCGTTAAACCGGCGGTCGATTTCTCGACGCTCGATCGCGTTGTCGTTCTCCCGAAGTAGGGCCCAAGAAACTCCGTACGCGGGTCCCCGGTGGTGGCAAGCCGCGATATTCCTGGCGATCGCTTTGGTCGCCCAGATCGAGGTCATGCATTATGCCCTGTGGCGCCATGCCGAGCCGAGCCTGGTTCTTATCTCCGTCGTGTGGTATGCGCTACGCACGGACGCGCGGCGCGCCGTTCTTTACGGACTGATCGCCGGCGCGTGCGAAGATATGCTGGGCGGCGGACTGACGTTAGCCGGCACTGGCGGCGGTTGGACGATTGCGACAACGGCCCCGGCGCTGCTGGTCAGCTCGCTCTCGCAAGGTTTTTTTGCCGATTCGATTCCCGTCGTGGCGGCCGCCGTTGCAGTCGCCACACTTTTCCGGCGCCTGATTTTTTGGATCGTGATGTCTTTGGAAGGCTATCCTAAGGGATTCGCAAGCGCGCACGTTCACCAAGCGTTGTGGGAGGCGCTGATGAATGTGCTCCTCGTGACCGCGCTGATGCTTGCAGCCCGCGTCGTCGAGCGCCGGAAAACGGCATGAATCCGTACCGCCGGAAACCCGCGTGGGAACGATCCACGTGGCGCATCGTCGTCTTCGCGTTCGTTACCGCTCTCGCGCTCCTCGGATTGCTCGTCCGGCTGATCCAAGTGCAGATCGTCCAGGGCGACGCGTTTCGCGCGGCCGCGCAAGAAAACCAGATCCGTCTGATTCCCGTAGCCGCGCCGCGCGGTGCGATTCTCGACCGCAACGGAACGCCGATCGTGCGCAGCCGGCCCTCCTTCGTCGCGGCGGTCATCCCCTCGGAGCTGAACGATCTGGCGGCCGAATTGAAGGTCGTATCGCAAGCGATCGGCATACCGGTCGCGACGCTGCAGGATCGATTGCTGCACCATCACGGCGTCCGTTACAACAACTTCAGCGAACTTGAAGTGAACGAACCGTACGGCCCGGTTATTTTGGCAAGCGATTTGTCGGTGCCGCAGGTCGTGAAACTTACCGAATTGCTGGTCGACCTTCCAGGCGTCGATGTCGAAGCGCAAGCCGTTCGAGACTATCCGTACGGCGCGCAGGGATCCGCGTTCGTCGGCTACGTCGGTCAAATCACAGCAGAAGAATACAAGCAGTTGCGCCACCTCGGCTATTCGCCGAACGACGTCATCGGCAAAGACGGTCTCGAATATACGTACGACCGCTATCTGCGCGGCGAGCCCGGCGGCGAGCGCGTGGTCGTCGACGCGCAGAGTCAAGTCGTGCCTAGCATCAAACTTCCGAAGAAGCAGCCGGTTGCGGGCGACACGCTCGTGTTAAACATTGATTGGCGCCTGCAGCACATCGTCGAACAGGCGCTGGCGAACGGCATTCATTCCTGGGCCGGCAACCGTTCCGGCGTCGGCGGTGCGGTGGTCGTCGAAGATCCGTGGACGGGCGCGATCCGCGCCATCGCGAGTTATCCCAGCTTCGATCCGAACGCTTTTGCTTCAAACAATTACAAGCAGCTCGCTTATTATCTCACCGACAGTTCGCAGCCGCTCTTCAACCGGGCGATCAGCGCCGGAACGCCGACCGGTTCGACGTTCAAGATGGTGACGGGATCGGCGGCACTCACGGCCGGCGTCG
>JAAXMC010000060.1 GCA_013036315.1 Vulcanimicrobiota bacterium | reverse complement strand
ACGCAGGTACCGATGCGGCCAAAGTGCCCGTCGGGCAAGCGATCTTCGACAAAGAGCTGCTGAAGAAAGCCGTTCCCAAGAAAACTCGCGAGCTCGAACGCTTTGCCGAACTCATCGAATCGCTGCGTTCGCGGCTACCGGAATTTTCGATCGCCGACTTGCTGGTCGCAGTCATGGAAGAGTCGGGCTACTTGCGCGAGTTACGCAACGAAGACACGCCCGATTCGCGGACGCGCATGGAGAACCTCGAAGAACTCGTGGGTGTGGCGCGTGAGTACGAAACGAACGAGCCCGAAGCGACGCTGGCCGGGTTTCTGGCCAACGTAGCGCTGATCAGCGATCTCGATACGCTCGACGGAACGACATCGTACATCACGATGATGACGATGCACTCGGCCAAAGGCCTGGAATTCCCGAGCGTCTTCTTGACGGGGCTGGAAGAGGGCGTTTTCCCGCACTCGCGCGCCCTGGTCGACATGACCGAACTCGAAGAAGAGCGTCGCTTGGCGTACGTCGGCGTGACGCGCGCGATGAATCGCCTGTTCCTTTCGTATGCGGAGCGCCGCACGCTGTACGGCAACACTTTCGCGCATCCAAAATCGCGTTTTCTCGAGGAGATGCCGAGCATTGAAATGTTGGGCAGCATCGCGCTGCCGCGCCCGTCCGGCGGCCGTTGGCGCGAAGTCGCCATTCACGAATCGGCCGGCGCCGGCATCAAGATGAACCTGCAGTCGGGCGATCGCGTGCGTCATCCCAAGTGGGGTGAAGGCAAGATTTCCGGCGTCATCGGCGCGGGCGGCGACGGCCTCGTCACGATCGACTTTCCGAACGTGGGCCAGAAAATGGTGATGCTGAAATACGCACCGCTGGAGAAGCTCTAACCCAACGTTGTCATCCTGAGTGAAGGTAGCAATCGCCGGCGCGCAAGGCCGAATGGGCCGGCTTACCTACGAAGCGATACAGAACGAAGCGGACCTAGAATACGCCGGCGGTTTTGCGCGCAACGCCGATCAATCGATCGGCGTTTACGATAACGTCGAGCAGCTGCTTGATCAGCGAAAGCCGGACGTCATCGTGGATTTCACGCCGCGGCCGGTAACGCAGGCCGTCGCGCGCGCTGCCGTGGAACGCGGCGTTTCACCGGTCGTCGGCTCGAGCGAATGGAACGCGGCCGAGCGTTCCGAGTTAAAGAAACTTTGCGACGAGCGCGGCACCGGCGCGCTGATCGTGCCGAACTTTGCGATCGGTGCGATCCTCATGATGAACTTTGCGGAGCAGGCCGCGCGGTTTTTCCCGTCGTGCGAAATTATCGAAATGCACCGAGCGGACAAGCGCGACAAGCCCAGCGGTACGGCGGCGGCGACCGCCGAGCGCATCCGGGCTGGCGTGGGACGCGCGGACGTTCCGATTCACAGCGTGCGCATGCAGGGCTTGCTCTCGCATCAGGAAGTGCTGTTTTCGGATAACGGCGAGCTGCTGACGATCCGGCACGATTCGTTCTCGAGTGAATCGTTTGCACCGGGGATCGTTGCCGCGATCCGCGTTGTGCGCGGTTTGAGCACACTGCAGATCGGCCTAAAGTTGTGATCGCGCGGCCCTCGACTTCGCTCGGGCGTGGTTCGACAAGCTCACCATGACACAATTTAAATGAACATAGCTGTTGTTGGGGCCACCGGGGCGGTCGGTGAAACGATCGTGCAGGTGTTGCGCGAGCGCAAAGTTCCGCTCGGACGTTTAGGATTGTTCGCATCGCGCGCGCGTAACGGCGTGCTGGAAACTTCGGCGGAAGCGCTCGAGCCGTTCGACACGGTGTTTTTCGCCGGTTCGGATGAGGCGAGCTCGCAGTTCGCGCCGCCGATTCTGGAACGCGGTGGAGTGGTGATCGATAACAGTTCGGCGTACCGGATGCGCCCGGACGGAACGCGGTGGAGTGGTGATCGATAACAGTTCGGCGTACCGGATGCGCCCGGACGTGCCGCTGGTCGTTCCTGAAATCAATGCGCAGGCAATTCAGCCGCAGCACCGGTTATTTCCAGTCGGAAATTGCACGGCGATCATCCTGTGCGTCGCGCTCGCGCCGGTTCGCAATGCCGCAGGGTTGCGGTCGGTCAATGTCGCCACATATCAAGCGGTGAGCGGCGCGGGGCGTGCAGCGCTCGAAGAGTTCGATGCGGGCGAAGGTCCGTTCGTAGGCAACGTGGTGCCGAAAATCGGCGAATTCGACGAAAGCGGCTACTCGGGCGAGGAAACCAAGGTAAGGGACGAAACGCGCAAGATACTCGACCTGCCGGCGCTGCCGCTCTACGCAACGACGGTGCGCGTCCCCGTGCGGACGGCGCATTCCGAGGCGGTATTTTTCGAAACCGAACGCGACACGACGGTAGAAGAGTTGGGCGCAGCGCTGGCACGAGCGCCGGGGGTCGTTTTCCATACCTCTGGCGTGGTCGCGCCGCGCGACGTCGAAGGCACTGACGACGTGCATGTTGCGCGGTTACGCTCCGCGGGTGACGATAAGCGGCATTTTCAAATGTGGGTTGTCGGCGACCAGCTGCGCAAAGGCGCCGCTACCAACGCTGTGCAGATCCTGGAGCTTTTGATCGTACGTGGCATGCGGCCCTCGACACGGCTCGGGCGTGGTTCGACAGGCTCACCATGACACAATATATCACCGTGGCACAATATATATGACACTATCTATCACCCTACAACACAAATGAAAGTCGCCGTCTTAAAGTTCGGCGGAACGTCGGTCGCCTCTCCGGAGACCCGCCGTACCGCGGTTGCGCGCATCCGGGAAGCGCTCGAGCGCGGCGAATCGCCCGTGGCGATTGTGTCGGCCATGGGCCGCGCGCCCGCGCCATACGCGACCGATTCGTTGCTGTCGCTGATCGACGGTGCGCGCAGTGGCCCGAACGCGGATTTACTTCTTGCCTCCGGCGAGCTGATCGCCGCCGCCGTGCTGGCATCCGAATTGGAACGCGAAAATATTGCGGCGATCGCCTTCACCGGCGCGCAAGCCGGCATCATTACCGATGGAACGCACGG
>JAAXMC010000059.1 GCA_013036315.1 Vulcanimicrobiota bacterium | reverse complement strand
TCCCTTGGCGTGCGAGAAAACATTAGTGAACGCTTCGCCGACGATTCTTTCCGAGAGCGTGTGGCCGGGACGTTCGGCATTGGTGCTATCCGAAAGCGTGCAGAGCACGCCTTCGTCGCGGATGCGCGCGATCGCAGCAAAATCCGCCGGCCTGCCGTCGATCGGGGTTTGATCGAATTTGAAATCGCCGGTATGGAATACCGTCCCGGTTTCGGTGCGCAGCGCGAGCGCGCACGCGCCGGAAACCGAGTGCGTGATGTGGATGAACTCCGTCTCGATCGATCCGTAGCGCACGCGGTCGCCGGGTTTGACCGTGACCAACTGCGCATCGCCGATCATCTTATGATCGCGCGCCTTGGCTTTGATGAGCGCGAGCGTCAGCGCCGTGCCCACCACCGGAACGTTGAACTCGCGCAGCAAGTAAGGAATCCCGCCGATGTGATCCTCGTGGCCGTGCGTCACCAGCAGAGCGCGAAACTTGTCGCGATGCTCTCGTAAGTACGTGAAATCGTTGATGACGATGTCCACGCCGTACATCTCTTCGTCGGGGAACATCAGGCCGCAATCGACCGCCACGAGATCCTCGGCGGTCTCGATCAACGTCATGTTCCGGCCGATCTCGCCGCAACCGCCCAGCGGAATGATTCGCAGGTAGGGTCCGGCCGGCGGCTCCGGGACTGTCAGCGCATTTGTGTTCACCGCGTCTTTACATTCGAACCGCAGCGCGTGATTGAACCGGCGGAGGAATTCATGCCCGACCGATACCGCGCCGCGCTGGCGCTGACCTCGCTCTTATTGCTCACGGCCGCGTCCGGGCACCATCGCCACTCGCACGCGAGGCGCTCAAGCCTCGCGCAGCCGCCTACCGGAATCGAGTTATATTCCCGCCGGGCCTTGCGGCGAGCGCGCATCATCCTTCAACTGAAGCTGCTCGACCTGCGCCTGCAGCAGCTCGACCGCGTCAAGCGGGCCGTGGAGCGCCGCATTCCCATCGATCGCTTGCTGAACGAAACCGCGTCCCCGCATCCCTGAGAGGCGGCCGCCCCCGCGCCGTGAAACAATCCGGCTGCCGACGGCGTATTGCCGGACGGCATGCTTCCGTATTCCACGGGGGAGGTCGTTCATGGAGACATCAGCACCGGGTGCTAAAGCAAGCGGTTTATCCACCGTTGTAAACACGATCGCTTCACCATCCGAAGCTTTCGAAACGTTGCGAGTCGCTCCGACGTGGGGTTGGGCTTGCCTAATCGCTATCGTGCTGATGGTGATCGGGACGTATCTTCAAGGTCCCGCCGCGCGCCACGCGGGCGTTGCCTCGATGCAGCAGGCGTTCACTACCAGTTCGCTGTTAGCGAACGTTACGCCCGAAAAAAAGGCGCAGATGATCGCGCAGGCCGGGCAGGCTTCCGTGATGTCTTACATCTCTCCGATCATCACGCTCTTCGTGGTCGTGCTCTTTAATACGCTGGCGACGCTGATCGGAAACGCGGTCGGTCGAGGGCAGGCCGATTTCAAACGCTTATGGGCAGGCTCGATGAACATTGCGATTCCGACGCTCGGACTCGGCGCAATCGTTCTGGGGATCATCACGACGCTTCGCGGACCCGACTCGTTTAGCAGCGTGGCGCAAATCCTGCGCGCAACGCCAAGTCTTGCGTACTTGGCGCCGGGCGCAGCGGTCGGAGTGGGATCTTTTCTTGCCGGCATCAGCGTTTTCTCGCTCTGGGGACTGTTCTTGAACGCAACGATGCTTCGCGTCACGGCCAAAACCACCGCGGGCGTCGCCTGGACCTTCGCCATCCTTATAACGCTGCTGGGAGCGTTGACCGGCGCAGCATTCTTGACGGCCCTGCACAACATGGGATTCGCGTAAGGCCCGCATGCGTTTTCGCGGACCGTCGATTGGGGCTGCTTGTCTCGTTCTCTCCCTAGCGGCGCCGGCGTCAGCCGGCGCCGCAGGCTTGAACTTGGCGCAGACGGTCCGCTACGCGATCGAACACAGTCCGCAGGTCATCAAACAGCAAGCCGTCGTCGTCCAAATGCACCAGCAGTACGTCAAGCTGCATTCGGTCTCGCTGCCCAACTTGATCGGCCAGCTGCAAAACTATGCGCAGAAATCAAATAACCTGCAAGGCAATTTCGCGATCGCGGGCCTTTCGCAGCAGCGCACCTTCAGCCAAAACACCGCGCAAATCGGGTCGAACTATACGTTCGATACGGGCTTCCTCGCCACGATCCAAGCCTACGCAGCTAAAGCTCAAGAAGCCGGCGCGCAAGCCGACCTGCGGCAAATTCGCGATCAGCTTGCCAACAGCGTCGCCGCAGACTTCTACGCAATCGCCACCAAGGACGAAACGGCGCGGCTCGCTTCGTCGGACGTGCAGTACCAGCACGTTCTGCTAACCGTCGCGCAAGCGAAATCTCGCGCGGGCGTCGCGGCCGGCGTGGACGTCTTGCGCGCGCAGGCTTCGGAAGAAAAAAGCCGCTCGACGCTGGTTGCCGATCTCTCGCAGGCGGCCGATGCCCGCGAAACGCTCGCGCAGTTTATCGGCGCACCGCTCGACACCGTTTTCGATATCCCGGCCGAGATCGCGCAGCCGCCGTTGCCGGTCGAACCGCTCGACCGCCTCATTGCAATTGCCCAGGCCAATCGTCCCGATGTCGTCAGCGCGCAATCAACGTTATCTGCGGCGCAACTCACGCGCAAAGGTTTCGACCGCGAGCTTTTCCCGCAAGTGCAGATGTCGGCTTTTTTCGGAAACCAATACTCGCCGACAAACGCAGCTTTTTTCCCAACCGTGCCGCGCGGTTCGCCCGGTTTTTGGCAATTGCAGGCGATCAGCACGTTCACGTTACCGCTGTGGGACTACGGCGCGCGCCGGGCCGAGCGTCAAAATGACGATGCGCAGGTGGTGGCGGCGCAAAACGGTGTGGACACGGCAAACCAGCAAGTTGCCTTGGACGTTCGTCAGGCTTATCGTGCCGCGCAGACCGCCAAAGCGCAGCTGCAATACGCCGGCGGCGAAGTGCAGGCGGCGGTTGAATCCGCGCGCGTCGCGCGACTGCAATACGAAAACGGTCTGATCGCGATCAGCGACGTGCTGCAGGCACAGGAAGCAGCGCTCTCCTCACAGATCGAT
>JAAXMC010000058.1 GCA_013036315.1 Vulcanimicrobiota bacterium | reverse complement strand
CAGACCGAGACCGTGCGCGTCAATTGCCATAAAGACTGTTGCCGTTCCGTAACTAATAACGATGAGCGGCGCCCCGTAGATTTCCTGAGCCCCGATCGCGGCCGCCACGAGGTCCGCTCCGACTTCGCCCGGGCGCTCGGTGCCGATGCGCATGAGGCTTTGACGATGCGCTTTGAAAAATACGGGCTTGAGGTTGAAATAGCGCGCGCAGGCTTCTTCCAGCGTTTGGTCGAGATTTGGGACGACGCTCGCGACGACGATCGCATCCACATCGGCGGGCCGCAGCTGCGTGGTTCCGAAAAGTTGGACGAAAAGCGCGCCCAGTTCGTCGGCTGTGCGCTTCGGATCGGTTCGAATGCGCCATGCCTGCGAAAGCTGCGCTTCGCCCGGCGCGAAGCAGCCGAGTTTCGTTTCGGTGTTGCCTACGTCAATCGCTAATAACATCGTTTATAATGCAATCGAGCAGCCTGGCGGCCAAAACCTCTTTCGAAGCGGCGCCAAGGTCGCGGCGCTCGCCGGCGCCCCAGAGAACGGTCAGCGCATTGGTTTGAGCGCCGAACGCGCGGCCGCCGGAAACGTCGTTCACGGCGATGGCGTCCAAGTGCTTGCGCGCCATCTTCGCGCGCGCATTGGTTTCGTGGTTTTCGGTCTCGGCTGCGAACCCAACGAGCACCGCTGAATTCTTGCGCTCGCCGATCGCGGCGAGCACATCGGGAGTGCGAACCATGCGCACGTCCAGATCGTCCTCGCCTTTTTTCGTTTTCTGCGCCGAAGCTTTCTCCGGACGCCAGTCCGCTACGGCTGCCGTCGCGATAATGAGATCCGCGTCTTGCGCGCGTCCGAGCGCGGCATCGTACATGTCCTGCGCCGACACGACGCCGACGACTTCCGCGCCGGCCGGCGGCGGCAAGTGCGTCGGTCCGAGGATCAGCGTCACGTTCGCGCCGCGCAGCACGGCTTCGCGCGCGAGCGCGATTCCGGTTGCGCCCGTTGACGGATTGCTCACGAACCGGACGGGATCGAAAGCTTCGCGCGTGGGGCCGCCGGTGATGAGGACGCGCTTTCCTTTTAAGGATTGCGTGCGCGTGAGGATCGTTTCCAACGCCGCGAGGATCGCATCCTCAGGCGCCAGCCGCCCGATGCCGGTTTCGCGTTCGGCCAAGAAACCGCTTTCCGGTTCGACGATCTCGTAACCGCGTTCGCGCAGCGTGCGCAGATTCGATTGCGTCGCCGGGTCGTTGTACATGGCGTCGTTCATCGCCGGCGCCAGCAAGACGGGAATGCGGGCGGCAAGCAATGCGCTGGTCACGAGGTCGCCTGCGATGCCTTGCGCGAGCTTTGCGATGATGTCGGCCGTGGCCGGCGCGACCAGGGCGACTTGCGCTTCGCGCACGAGCCGGATGTGCGGAATGGATTCGGGCACGTCCCACAGCGAGGAGTAGACTTGGCGGCCGGTCAGCGCCGCAAAGGTCAGCGGCCCGACGAATTCCTCGGCGGCTTGCGTCATCGCAACGTCGACGACCGCGCCCCGCTGCACCAGCGCGCTCGTTAGCGCCGCCGCTTTGTATGCCGCAATGCCCCCGCTGACGCAGAGCAATATGCGCTTGCCGGAAAATGCGCTCACGTGCGGATCCATAAGTTGTCGAGCAGCCGGGTGCGCCCGAATCGCGCTGCGCCGACCAAGAACGCGGGCGGACGCAGCGTCTGCAACCGTGAAAACGAACTCGCATCCACCAGATTGAGGTATTCCAAACGCGCTTGAGGACTCAAAACACGCACGGCGGCCTCGCGCGCTTCCTCGACGCTTTTTCCGGCCTGGATTTCCTTCAGCATTGTCTGCAGCGCAGCGTAAAGCGTCGGCGCAGCGGCGCGTTCCGGTCCGGTGAGATAGGCATTGCGGCTCGAGAGCGCTAGCCCGTCGGGTTCGCGCACCGTCTCGACGATCTCAACGCGCGTTGTAAAATTCAAGTCGCGCACGAGCCGCGTCAGCACGGCCGTTTGTTGCGCATCTTTTTGTCCCAAGTAGAGAACGTCGGGTTCCAGCATGTGCAGCAGCTTGGCGACCACCGTCGCGACGCCGCGAAAGTGCGTGGGGCGAGCGGCGCCCTCAAACCGCGTGCCCAATTTGCCGACATCCACGAACGTCGAAAAATCGGGCGGATAGATCGTCGCGGTTTCCGGCGCGAACAGCAGGTCGACGCCGGCGGCCGCTAACTTTTCGTTGTCCGCCTCGAAGTCGCGCGGATACCGCTCGAAGTCTTCTTGCGGACCGAACTGCATCGGATTGACGAACAAACTGACCGCGACCGATTTGCACTGCGCGCGCGCGGCTTCGACCAGCCGCATGTGACCGGCATGCAGCGCGCCCATCGTCGGCACGAAGCCGAGCGGCCGCGCAAGCTTTTCGAGCTGCGCGCGCGCCGGCGCGAGCTCGTGTGCAACGTTCATCTTCAAATCTACGGGGTGCGCGTGACCCTCAGCACGGTGCGGCCGACCTGAAACGGCGTGCCGGGTTCGATCCGCTGTTCGCCACGAACGCGGCGCTCGTTGACGCGCGTCCCGTTCCGGCTGTCGAGGTCGCTCAAGAGCAGGCTGCCCGCATCGCTGCGCAGCCGCGCATGGCGGCGCGAGATGTAACGGTCGAGGGTAATGCAGGCGCCCGCCAGGGTCTCGTCCCGCCCGATCACGATCTCGTCTTCGAAGGGCCAGGTCTTCCCGTCCAGCGGCCCGCTCAAGACCTCCAGAACAAAGGTCGAGTGCATCAGGACTAACTATTCTCTGGGAGGGGACGATACTCTCTAGGGTGGCGAACTGTATAATGGGCACGGTGAACGACAGAATCGACGAGCTGCTGCACCTGATCGAGGTGCAACCCGACGCGCTCCGCGAAGTGGAATTTGCGCAGGCTCAGTCCATTCTCGAAACGATGGTCGGCAAGACGGTGACCTCAGCGGAACTCG
>JAAXMC010000057.1 GCA_013036315.1 Vulcanimicrobiota bacterium | reverse complement strand
TACGACAAGTCCGGCTTTAAAGGCATCAGTCCGGACGATCTCTAGAGTGCGCGCCGCCGTCTTCGTTCGATATCGCAGCGGGGACGGCGCGGGCCACGTCGGCTGGGCGTTCGATTACGATCCGCCCGGCCGCATCGATGCGGGTTCGGTCGAGAACCACAGCGGGGGCATTCACACCGATGCCTCCCACATGGGCTTCTGGAACGAACTCGGCGACGATCCGGTGGCACACATGCGCAAGAACGAGTACGACGACGTAAAGTTCGTTGACGTCGATGACGCGGATCCCGTGGATGCTTACCAAACCGTGCTTTGGATCAAGAAGCACGCGTACAGCGCCATTCTGCGAAATTGCCTGGACGACGCGTATGACGTTCTGCGCGCATTCGGCGTGCCCGATCTGGAGCCGCCGTCGCACGATTGGTTTCCGAAAAACTGGTTCGCCCACTTTCGCGGGACGCAGCGAAGCGTTTCGGAATTTCAATGGGACGAAGGCCGATCAGCGCAAACCGGTCCGAAGGTCAGCGTGCCGGATCCGTCCTCACTCGACCAGGAAGCGCCGGAGTGGCGCAATCCGTTGAGCTCGGCGTTCTCCGTGTTCCGACTGGAATTATTTCGCGATTTTTTCCGGGGCTTGTTCCACCGCCGCGGGCGCCGCCGCGTCTGAGTACGCGCAAAGCAAATTCACCATAGCCATTTGTTCCGGCGTCTTGCACGGCGTTTCCAATAATCGCGGGCTGCAAACGATCACGCTCACGCACTGAGCGCGCGAGATCGCCACGTTGAAGCGGTTCTTATCGAACAGGAATGCGGCGTCGCGCGGAAGCGTTTCCGAACTCGACGTCGCCATGCTGTAAAACACGACGGCAGCCTCCTGACCCTGAAATTTGTCCACCGTGCCGACACGTACGCCCGCGTGCCCGGCGGCATTGAGCAATTCTCTTATGCGAATCCGCTGCAGGTTGTACGGAGCCACGATGAGGATGTCGTCGTGCGTGATGTGCCGGACGGCGTTTTCGCCGATCCGGACGGTGCCTTGCAACAAACGGCCGACTGCCTCGACGATCGTTACGGCTTCCTCGTCGGATCTGCGACTATTGCCCGCATGTTCCACCGGTATGAAAAATGGACCGCCGCCGGAGAAACCGGGTGACTCAACCGCGTTGTTCGCGGTCGCAGGATCGTTGTGCAAGCGGCCTTCGTACACGGCGTCGGAGATAAATTTACAGAGTGCGGGATGCATCCGGAACGTCGTATCTAAGAAAAGGCCACGGTTGGGCGGAATCGTTTCGTCATCGGCCAGCAGGTGCTCGAGAATTGAGAGATCCGTCCCGGCCGGATGCGAACCTTTAGTTACTTGCGGGAGCTGGAGCGGATCGCCCAGGAGCACGACATTTTTTGCCGCGAGAGACGCAGTGAGCGCGTCGGCAAGCGCGATCTGCCCGGCCTCATCGACAAAAACGTAATCGAAGTTTCCTACCAAACTCTCATCGGCCCACGCATACGTCGTCCCGGCTGCAAGCGTGCAGCCGTCCGAGGTCAGCGCGGCGATCGCAGCGGCGCTGTCGATCATCGGCCAAGCGGGAAGCGCTTCGTAGGCCGATCCCTCGGTCGTATCGGTTTCTTTGTGGCATCCGCGGAACCGGAAATTGCGTTCCTTGGCCTCTGTCTCGACCTTACGCAGGAGGTTGTGCACCGCTTTGTGGCTTTGCGCGGCTCTACCGGGACGCCCACGTCTATCACTATGCTTCCTATGAGATTTCAGCGCTAAAGCGATTGATGGGTCGCTTTGCATCGCGCGAACGCGAAGTGGATGATTTTCTGCGCAACGGCGTCTTTATCGACCTCTTCCCGGTCGTGCGCCAGGGCTTGTGGATTTCTCAGCCTTCCTATTCGATCAAGAAAGTCGAAGCGTTCTACGGAATCCAACGCGAGACGCAAGTGAAGGGCGGCGACGAATCGATCGTCATGTTTGAATCGTGGCTCGATCACCAGGACGACGCCATTCTGGAAGACATACGCGCCTACAACGAAGACGACTGCCGCTCGACGTACCGCTTGCGCGAATGGCTTTGCGTGTTGCGCGACGAGCTCAACGCCGGCCGTGAACATCCCATACCGTGGCGGCCCGCGCCCGAGGTCAAGCCGTCCGAAGATATCGCGCAAACGGACTTAGAG
>JAAXMC010000056.1 GCA_013036315.1 Vulcanimicrobiota bacterium | reverse complement strand
CCCGCGCGGCACCAGTAAGTGGCAGCAGCCGGAAAGGCAGTGTCATGATAAGTGCCTGCATATTGGCATCGGAATATCCCGGGGTTGGAATATGCAGGCATTACCAGTAGTTATCACCAGGCGCACAAAGCGATCCTAGCCGGAATCTAATTCCCGTAGACGACCAGGCCGGCACGCAATGTATGCCGCACATTCACAAGTGCCCGGATGTCAGCTGCAGGATCGCCACGCACAACAGTAAGATCGGCTTCGAATCCTTCGGCAATTTGTCCCAAGCGGTTTGATTCTCCAAATTGCTCGGCGGGCGCGCTCGTGAGCGAAGCGAGTACTGCAGGGAAGTTCATACCACCCTGTGCCATCAACGCGTACTCTTCCGCCGGATCGTAACCCACCGCGCCGAGGTCGGTTCCGAAAAGAACCGTACCGAGCGTAATTGTTCGATCGCTATATAGGTTATGTTCTCTTGCGACGACAGACGATCGTGCCGCATAAAATACTTCCACAACGTTAGAGTCGGTGTCAGCGCGGTTCGCCGTTCGCGCAGCTCGGAAGAGACCGCCTGATCGCGCGGTCCGGAATGCGGCGTTGTGTGGGCAATAATGTCGGCGCCGTTCGCGACAGCATTAAGCACGTCGTCGCCCGTCGTCGGATGAACGAAGACCGGCTTGCCGGAGCGATGCGCTTCTTCTGCAACCGCTCGAATCGTTTCAGCTGAAAACGCGGCATGCGACGGCCCTGCTTTCACGAACAGCTTGATTCCGTCTACACCGTCGTCCAAAAGCTTCTTAGCAGCCGCAACCGCCTGCACCGGGTCCGCAACCTCAGGCAACGGCGTTTTCATCACGCCCATCATGCCGGTAACCTGGTCCGAAGGGAGAGCTCCTGGCGACACCAGTCCTTCGCCCGTCGAACGTATTCTCGGGCCTGGTACTTCTCCCGATTCGATCCGCTCGCGGAGCTTGCGCGTGTTCTCCCACGGCGACGAAAGATCGAACACGCTCGTGAATCCGTAGCGCGTAAGCATCTCTTTGAGTTGGTGCGCGAGTTCGGGCGCTGGAATTGAACCGGCATCTGCCCACTTTCTTTCGAAGAAATGAACGTGGCTGTTCCAAAATCCGGCCGTTATGGTGCAACCGGAACAGTCGAGCGCTTCGGCGTCCGGCGGCACCCGAAGCTCCGAGCGCTTACCGGCCGCCGTTATCTTTCCATCGCGGATAAGCACAACGCCGTCGCGTATCGGTTCGTCAGCGGGACTCGCGTAAATCGTTCCCCCCACCAATGCCAACGCGCCTGTGCGTTCCATCGTTATTCTGGTTCGGGTTCGATGTCGAGTTTGTCCCTGATGCTCAAGCCCAAGGAGCGATGAAATTTTTCGTTCTCGGCAAGAGCGCTCGCGATATCGTCGCGTTCGCCGTGATCGGCGACCAATTTCCGGATACGCTCGCGGCTCTCGCGCAAGTTCTTTGCGTAGCCTTCCAGGATCGCACCCGGCACTTCCGGCGCATCGACAGGAGCGCTGACCCATGCTTCCATCGCCCTGTGAGCGGCCGATCCTTGGCGCTGCGCGCCTAACAGCTCGTCCCGATAGACGCTCATCGCTACAGCTGACGCAGCCACCGCACCCGCGGTGCGATGACGTAATTTAATTGAACGAGCACGATAAACGTAATGCTCCAATACGTATTAAAAACGCACAATGCCGCGCCGAACGCGTACAGCGCCTGCGCGGTAAAAATCCGGCGCCGGAACGCTGCGTCTACGCCGGTCGGCAGGTCGCCCTTCAGAAGGCGAGCTCGCTTGGCATACTCCCAACCCGCAAACATCAACGCTCCAAGCACCAATATATTGAGCCAGTAGCCAATCAGGGCTATGCGGAACCCGATGAATGCAGCCAGCAAAGCGGTCGAGCCCGGCATCAGCGCCACGAACAGCAGAAAGACGATGTGGATCCAGGTCAGGTTCCGATCGGAGCGGGCCAGGAAATTCAGCTGCGCTTGCTGCGCCAGCCAAAAAATGCCGAGCGTTAAAAAGCTCATGCAATAGGCGAGGAACGTTCCGCTCAGCGGAAGCAGGGCTGCCCACAAATCATGTTCGGTCCTAATCCTATCCGATACCGGGATGTGGAGATCTAAGACCAGCAGTGTCATCGCAACGGCGAATATTCCATCGCTGAGCGCCGCGAGCCGGTCCCGGTTCTGCCCTGCAAGTTCGTTATAGACTTTTCCCATGCGTTACATTGCCGTTCCCGCGAACGTCTCGCGATCGAGCGCGTCAAGGAACTGCTTTAACTCG
>JAAXMC010000055.1 GCA_013036315.1 Vulcanimicrobiota bacterium | reverse complement strand
GGACGCTGCAACATGGAGCAAGTGTCCGAAGTGTTCTGAAGTTCTTTACCGGCGCGACCTGGCCGCGAACTTATGGGTATGTCCGCGCTGCGGACACCATTTCCGCATGAGCGCGATCGATCGGATCAATATTACGGTTGACGGTGATTTCAAAGAGATCGGCGGCGATGTCTTGCCGGGCGATCCGCTGGAATGGGTCGACAAGAAAAAATACACCGCGAAACTCGCGGGCGATCGCGAGAAGTCCCAATTGAGCGAAGCCGTTATTTGCGGCACCGGAAAAATTGGCGGGTTCGAGACGGCCATCGGCGTAATGGATTTTCATTTCCGCGGCGGGACGATGGGAACGGTCGTCGGCGAGCGGATCGCGATGCTGCTCGAACGGGCGCGCGAGCTTCGGCTGCCGTGCGTTATCTTTACGGCCAGCGGCGGCGCGCGCATGGAAGAAGGCATGCTCGCACTGATGCAGCTCGCCAAGACGACGGCCGCCGTCGCGCGCTATCGCGAAGACGGCAATTTCCTGATGACGGTGCTAACCGATCCGACAACGGGGGGTGTCTCCGCATCGTTCGCGTTTCAGGCCGACGTGATCATCGCCGAACCGAAGGCCATGATCGGGTTTGCCGGACGGCGGGTCATCGAACAGACAATCCGCCAAAAATTGCCGGATCAGTTCCAGACCGCGGAGTTTCTGCTCGAAAAGGGCCACATCGACATGGTGGTCCCCAGGTCCGATCTCAAGCCGGTCCTCACGCGGCTGCTGGATTACGCAGCTCAGGGCCGCGCGCGGATCGCGGCATCGTGAATTTGATCGTGGAACGCGAGAGAGGTCTGCTCGAACTCGAAAAGCGCATCGCCGAACTGCGGGAAGCAAACGCGCAGCAGGCGGTGGACATGTCGCCCGAAATCCGCGCTCTCGAGGAAAAATATGCGCAGATCCAGAGCGAGATATTCAGCTCGCTGTCGCCGTGGCAGAAAGTGCACATGGCGCGCCATCCGAACCGGCCGACCGCGGCAGATTACATCGCGGAGTTCGCGCAATTCGACGAGCTGCACGGCGACCGTCATTTCCGCGACGACCACGCGATCGTCGGAGGCATGGCGAAACTGGGCGAGCGCGCCGTCATGGTGATCTCACAGCAGCGCGGCCGCGATACCAAAGAAAATCTCCGGCGGAACTTTGGGATGCCGTCGCCCGAGGGGTATCGCAAAGTACAGCGCCTGGCCCACTTGGCGGCGCGGCTCGGCTTGCCGATCGTCACGTTCGTCGACACCAAAGGCGCCGATCCGGGCATCGGGTCCGAGGAGCGCGCGCAATCCGAAGCGATTGCGGGCTGTCTCTATGAGTTTACCGTCGCCGCCGTACCGATCGTGGCGACGGTTATCGGCGAGGGCGGCAGCGGCGGCGCGCTGGCGCTGAGCATTGCGGACCGGATCATCATGCTCGAGCACAGCTATTATTCGGTCGCGAGCCCCGAAGGCTGCGCGGCGATTCTTTGGAACGACGCATCGAAGGCCGAAGAGGCCGCGACGCGGCTGAAGCTGACCGCGCAAGACTTGCTCGAGTTCGGCATCGCCGACGAAATAATCCCCGAGCCCACCGGAGGCGCGCACCGCGATCCGGCGGGGACGATCGCGCGCGTGTTGAAGAATATCGGCAGCGCTTTGGACGAGCTCGCGAGCTTGTCCGCGGCGCAGCTGAAAGAGGCGCGCTATCAGAAGTATCGGCGAATAGGCGCATGGCAAACCGAGCGTCTGGAAACGGTAAAGACCGGCCCGTGAAGAAGCGCGCGGCTCTGGTGTTCCGTTTCTTCAGCCGGCTGGCAGTCGCCGCGATGACGCTGGTCGTTCTCGCGCTCGTCTCGATTCAATTCGCGCGCATCGTCAACGCGAACGTGGCAATGGCTCGCTCGCTTTCTTCGGTGCAAAAAGATATTGGCACGCTCCAACATCGCAAGCGCAGCGAACAGCGCGAGATTCGCCGCCTGATGGACCCGCAGGGCGCCGTTCCTGAGATCCACGACCGGCTGCATCTGGTTGGTCCCAACGAAACGATCATTTACGTAAAACCAATCCGGCAATGAACGACGAGACGCAGCGAGGCGTCGTGATCAACATACATGCCCTCGGCGCAGTCGTGCGCCTCGAGGATGGCCGGCTCGCCAGCGTATCCGCCACCGACCTGGCCCGCAATCGCGACGCTTACGATCGCGCGCTGGCGCGTAGAAAGCCGTTGAGTTTCGTCGTAACCGGAGATCCGCGCCACCCGATTGCCGTGCTCGTTCCGCAAGTTCACGATGCCGATCTCGAGCAGCAAATCGCACAGTACCTCAAGATGACCGAAGAGTGGGAAAAACCCGACGTGCCGCCGGCGCACGAACGTCATTTTCTGCGGAAAAAACGGCGCGCGGCGGTTTTTGAATCGCGCCACACCACGTAATGTGTCATGGTGACCCTTCGACTCGCTACGCTCGCTCAGGACTGCGCTTCGCGCAGGCATGATGTGTAACGGTGAGCTTGCATATTTGTCATGGTGAGCTTGTCGAACCACGGCCGAGCGGAGTCGAGGCCAAGCGCTGCCGTCATTTCCATTGGCACGAATTCAACCCGCGCGCTCGTTGTCCAATTCGATCCTAAGCCGACGATCCTACTAAGCCGATCGATCGGCACGCGCATAGGCGAAGGGCTGCGCGAGAATGGGCGCCTGCAAGATGACGCGATGCGTCGAACGCTGGACGCAATTCGCGAATACGCTGTTGCAGTACGAAACCTTACACCAAATGTAAAAATGATCGCGACCAGCGCTTTGCGCCGCGCCGAGAATGCAGACGAATTCGCGGAAGCGGCTCAGGCGATCGCGGGTACGCCGTTAGAAACGATCAGCGGTGACGAGGAAGCGCGCTGTTCTTACGACGGCGCGGTTTCCGGCTTACCGCCGGAGGAAAGCTACGGCGTGCTGGATGTCGGCGGCGGAAGCACCGAATACGCCGATGCGCACAAGGACGTGTCGTGCGAAATCGGCGCCGTGCGGCTCACCGAACGGTTCAACGGCTTGCGGGGGCGCGCCGCTGCAGATGAACTCGAGCCTGCACGCGCACAAGTGCGAACTGCGTTGCGGCCATTGCAAGATTTTGAGCGCGTCGATCGGCTGGTCGCCGTCGGCGGAAGTGCGACGACGGCTTGCGCGGTGATCGCGGGCGAACGCAGCGAGGCTACTTACGCGCCCCTCTCGCGAGCGGCGCTGGCGCAGCTCATTGAGCGGCTTGCATCGTTGTCGCTTGAAAAACGCAAAGAACTTCCCGGGATGATCGCCCAGCGGGCCGACATCTTACTCGCCGGTGCGATTATCCTCGACGAGGCGTGCGCGGCGACGGGCCACGCCGAAGCGATCGTCTCGCGCAACGATCTGCTTTTAGGCTACCTGCTCCGGCACTAGCGGACCGGCGCGGCCCGCGTAGAAGTTCGCACGATGAGCGACAGCGAGGTTTTCCGGGCAGTGCTCGACGCGCGGCGCGCGTGGAGCTATTACTTGGACGCGACCGAAGAAGACGAAGAAGAACTCTACGAGGCTTACTTGGAAACCGCAACCGAGGCGATTCCATACGTAGGCGGTTTGATCGAACTCTGTGTGGAGGCAAATTTGATCGCGATCTCCGCGCACGACCGCGAAGATCGTTACGTCGACTTGGCGGCCACCGGCGCTCGCGTGCACGCCGACGCGATCATCGAGATCGCGGGCGACATCGTGCTGGGACATTCGGACGAACTGCCCTCGTTCGAACGGCGCTCGCGCGAAGAAGACGAAGAGACGCGGTTCAACCGGGCGCGCGAGGTTTTTCGCGAGATGAACCGTCCCAACGTCAGCCGCGCGGTCGAAGAGCTGCGGCAATTGCGCGACGAGTCGCTGCGGGGCGGCCAAACGAAGTTGGCCGAGCGCCTATCGACCGTCTTGGGTTTGCTGCAGATCTCTCCGCCGCGTTTAACGACCGACTAAGAGCTAGTTTTTCTTTTTCTTGGGGACCTTATCGCCTTCGGCGCGGGCTTCGGAGAGGCCGATCGCAATGGCTTGCTTCCGGCTCGTCACGCGCTTGCCGCTGCGGCCCGACTTGAGCTTCCCGCTTTTCATCTCGCGCATGACACGCGCGACTTTGCGCTGAGCCTTCGGCCCGTATTTCCGTTTCTTGCGACTGGTGGTCTTTTTCCGTGTGGTCTTTTTACGTGCCATGAATTGCCTCGTACCCACTATTCCGTGCTGGGCGCGCTGTCGGTATCGCCCGATGATTTTCTAACCAAAGCCTGCCGAAGGGCACCGCGCAACTCGGCGAGCGCGGGATCGAGTCCGCCCTGTTGATCGAGGCGTTCGAGCGCCAGCAGCAGCCGGTTTGCTTGCGGCGCATCCAGCCGGATGCCGATCCGCCCGTGAGCGGCAGAAAACCCGTCAACTTCCATGCCACCCTTTACCCGGATCTTTTCAGGAGGGCACGCAGATCGAAGCGGCCGCGCGACTGCGTCAGCGGTTTCCACAGATCGCCGATCTTCTTGACCCGCTTCGCGGCGTTAAGCATTGTGAAATCGTGCGGCTCGATGCCGCGTTCGACTTCATCCCAGGTGACCGGCATCGAGACGCCCGCGAATGGGTTCGGTCGCACCGAGTAGATTGAAGCGAGCGTTGCGCCGGATCGATTCTGGTTATAGTCGAGATGGATTCTCCCGCGCGGCCGCTTTTCGACTTTGTACTCGACCGTGAACACGTCGCGATGCGCGCGCGCGAGTTCATGCCCCAGCTGTTTTGAGAACGCCCAGACCTCGTGCTGCGCGGGCCCGCGTTTGATGCCGGTATAGATGTGCATGCCCCGGCCGCCGGAGGTCTTGGCGAAGACGGTCATGCCGAGCACTTCGAGCGCGTCGCGCACGATGAGCGCCGCTTCGCGCACCAGCGCGAACGGCGCATCCTCGGGATCGAGGTCGAAGTGCAGATAGTCGGGCATGCCGGGTGATTCGCAGACGCCGTACCACGGGTTGAGATCGATGCAGCCTAAGTTGATAAGCCAGAGCAGCGACGCGAGATCGTCCGCGAGCGGGAAATCGATGACGCCTTTGCCGTGCGCGACGGGGCACGTTTTTATCCACGCCGGCCGCGCCGCCGGCGTGCGTTTCATGAAGAAAAACTCGCCTTCGATCCCGTTGGGATAGCGCTTCATCACGATCGCGCGGTCGCGCAGATGCGGCAGCAGTGCCGGCGCGATCCCTTCGTAGTATTCGAGCAGGTCGCGCTTGCGCAACCCGAGTTTTGGCCAAAAGATCTTGTTGAGGTTCGTGAGCGCGAGACTCTTGCCGCTTACCTTGATAGTCGCCGATTCGACTTTTTTTGGAATGATGCTCAAGAGGCGGCGCCTTCCGGTAGATGCCGCAAAAACCATCGCTGCGCCAGCGATGTCACTACCTCCAAGGCGCCCTCTTCTTCGAAGAGATGCGTGGCGCTTGGTACGATCGCGATCTCACAATGCTTGAGGCGGGAGGCTGCGCTGCGATTGAGCTCCAGCACAACCGGGTCGAGCGATCCGACGATGAGCAGCGTTGGCGCTTTGACCGCAGCGAGCGCATCGCCCGCTAAGTCCGGGCGTCCGCCGCGTGATACCACCGCCCGCACGTCATCGCGCTCCGATGCCGCCACCAGCGCGGCTCCCGCGCCGGTACTCGCACCGAAATAGCCAACGGGCAGCGCCGAAATATCGCGCTGCGTGCGCACCCATTCCGTTGCGAAGTCCATGCGGCGGGCCAGTAACACGACGTCGAAACGCAATTTGCCGGTTTGGTTGTCCAGCTGCTCCTCATCTTCGGTCAGCAGATCGAGCAGCAATGTCGCGATGCCGGCCTGGTTCAAACTGGCGGCTGCAAAACGGTTACGCGGACTGCGCCGGCCGCTGCCGCTGCCGTGCGCGAAGATCACCAGCCCGCGCGCTTTCTCCGGCACTCCAAGCGTGGCCGATAGCCGGTCGAGCAGGCGCACTTCGCGTTCATGCATGGTGTTCGGCCACATCGCGCGCACGGCGCAGCATCGCGCGGACCTCTTCATCGCTCACTTGGCGAAAATCGTGGTACCATGCACCGACGCCGCGAAACGGCTCGGGGGTCGCGACGCAAACCATCTCGTCAACGTATTGCGTCAGGCTCGTGCACGTATCCGCCGGCGCCACCGGCACGGCGACGATAACCTTGCTCGGCAAACGCGCGCGCAGCGCGACAATCGCGGCGTACATGCTTGCGCCGGTGGCCAGCCCGTCGTCGATGAGAATAACCGGCCTCCCGGCGACGTCGGGCGCCGGCGAACCGTCGCGATAGGCCGCTTCGCGACGCTCGAGTTCCTCGCGCTCGGCCTGCGTGACGGCAACCAACGTTGCGTCGTCGATCCGCAGTTGCGCGAGCGTCTCTTCATTTAAGACGCGCACACCGCCCGAGGCGATCGCTCCCATCGCGAGCTCTTCATGCCCGGGAACGCCGAGTTTGCGCACGACGAATACATCGAGCGGGGCCCTAAGCGCACGCGCCACTTCGAAGGCCACCGGCACGCCGCCGCGCGGCAACGCCAATACGTGCACGCCGGCGTCTTTGTAGTGCGACAGCTTTTCAGCCAGCCGCCGGCCCGCATCGGCGCGATCAGCAAAGATCACCGCGGCGATCTCTTCTCCATGAAAGCAGGTTGGAAACGGTTGCCCTCCTGCCCTTCGGCAGTCGGGCTTGGTTATAGAAAGCAGTAAAGGGGCGGCCCGTTCGATAAGAGTCGACCGCTCCTTTATTATGGGATGGTGGTGGAACAGGTAGACACAGCAGACTTAAAATTTGCTGGCCGAAAGGCCGTCCGGGTTCGAGTCCCGGCCGTCCCAATTTTCGTCCTAGTTCTTAGCGCATGCGTCGCGCGAGGTGTGGCGCAGTCTCAGCCCGCGTTTCGCGCCAACGCAACATTCCGCTCGCACGCAACTGGAAGCCTCGCCGTGCGAGAGATATTCGGAGATTCGTCGGCCTGGTGGCGAAAGCGCCAAAGCGTTTAACACTTGTTTTTGGAGATCCGTCGAAGGCGAAATTCCTGTTGATGCTCGTTCGCGCACACACAGTCTTGCCCACCGCCGCCATCGACGATGCCTCGGACGGCGAATACTACACGCTTAAAAATCTCGAAGCCGTCGGGTACCGGAACGAACTCGGTTATCCCGGTTATTCATATCCGGTGGTTATTTTCAAGGTGAGAGAATTCCATTTGAAATGCGGACCGCCCACGTGTTTGACGCAAAAACAAATTTGATCGGGCTCAGCGCCTCTTCCGTTGCGAATCGGCTACGGCGTACTGTGCAACCCGAGTCTTCACCAGCTTTCGCACCAGTGCAGCGGGTAACGGACGCGCGGCTTGAAAACGGATGGTTCCTTTGCTCGCGTCATACGCTTTTAGGTCCTTTTTGTGCGCTTTCACCGGGTAAGCACCGGCGTGGAACGAGCAGTGCTTGGCGGCCGCGCCAAAGGCCACCAACATCTTTCCATTGAGTCGAAAGGCGGGGACGCCGTAGTTAATGGCTTCTTCGGCCCCGGGCGCCGCGGCCTTAATCGCCTTTCGAAGGTTTTGAAGCGCAGCTCGCTTTTCGCTGCTCAAAAGCGAAAGATATGCGTCGATCGTCTGCGGTTTAGCCATGCTGCAACCTTCTTTGCTTTTTTCGAGTTACATGTTGCGTTATGATCTGCGCGCCTGCCCCCATTGACGTCTTGCTCGTGACAGCGAAGCAAGGAGCCGTCGACCATAAACCCGAGCCCATTTACGGCGGCTACTCCAATGCGCGCGGCGAGATTTCGCTTTTCGCGGAAGACCTCGTTTACCGGGTGAATTTCAAGAATCAGACGGTCCGGCAGCGTCCGGGACTCAATTTCGAGGCTCAGGCGCGCTACGATGCCGCCGCGGCCGGGGAGCCTTTTGAGTACTGCAACGCCCAGTTCATGCGGCTCACCAACGCTCAAATCATCGAAATCTGCTCTTCAGGCTCCTTCCGGGCGACACCCCGCCTCATCTAAAATAAGCGGGTAGAACCTCCCCGTGGAGGCGCAACTCTAATTGTCTGCGTTCATCTTCGATCTCGACGGCACTCTCGTCGACAGCGTCTATCAGCACGTCATGGCGTGGCATGCGGCGCTGAGCGCGTGCGGTTTCGATCTCTCGATTTGGCGCATCCACCGGCGGATCGGCATGAGCGGCGGCCTGATGATTCGGGCGCTCGCGCGCGAGCTCGATATGCCACTCGATGAGGCGACGCTCAACCGGCTGAACGAACTGCACGCCGAAGAATTCGAACGCCGGATCCCGACAATCTCGGCTCTGCCCGGCGCGCCCGAGTTGCTGGCCGAACTGCGCGAACTGAAGATTCCTTACATCATCGCGACGAGCGGCAGGGCGAAAAATGCCCGGCCAATGCTGAAACTGCTCGGCCGCGAGGATGAAAAAATCATCACCCGTGAAGACGTGAAACGCGCCAAGCCCGATCCCGATTTGTTTTTGACGGCGGCCAAAGTGCTGCACGCCAAAGACGTCGACACGATGGTCGTCGGCGACAGCGTGTGGGATATGCTGGCCGCCCGGCGCGCGAATTTCTTGGGCGTAGGCCTACTGAGCGGCGGATACGGGCAACAGGAACTGGAGCAAGCCGGCGCCTATCGCGTGTATGCGGACCCCGAAGAGATGCGGCGGCACCTCGACGAGCTCGGCGTGCGCGCAGAGTAAGGAGTATCTATGGAACGCGAACGACTCGAAGACGAAGATAAAGTCGAGCGGGAAAACGACGACATCGAATCGGCCGAAGCCGTGTATGGCGACACCGACCTAAATCCGAACGCCGACGATCAAAAAGACGCGCACCACGCCGAACCCGACGAGCACGTTTAAGCTCGGCAAATAAAAAGAAGGAGTCCCGGGCCAATTTGCGAATCATTCTCAAATATGGCTCGAGCACTCTTTTCTTTTTGTCTCCTAGCGCTGCTTTGCGCCGCCCTGAACGTACCGGCGGCGGCGCAGAGCGCATCCTTCGTCACCGGCACGGTCCAATCGCAAGGTAAGCCGATCGCCGGTGCAGCCCTCACGCTGACCGGAAATAACCTCACCCTTCGGACGATCTCGCGCGCGGACGGGAGTTTTTCTTTTTCCGCGGTGCCGCTCGGGCTGTACCGGATCGCGGCGCAGAAGGATCGCTTCGCAACCGAAGCGGCCCTGGAAGTTCCGAGTGGAGGCGCGCAGCTGACGCTCGAACTGGCCGAGCTCAAAGAGATCGCCAGCACGCGCACGCAGGCGCGTCCCAATATCTTTGGCTCCGGCTCGTCAGTTTCACTTGGCGGCGCGAGCCTGCAGTATGCGCCCAACGCAAAGAGCTTTCCGAACATTCTCACGCAATTGCCGTCGGCCGCGCGCGGGAGCAACGGGCAGATCCACGTGAACGGCGATCACGGTTTCATCAACTACATCATCGACGGCGTTCCCGTCCCCCAAGCGCTCTCGCGCGTGCTAGGCACCGAGTTTGACTTGGCCAACGTGGGATATGCCGAAATTATTGAAGGTGCATTCTCCGCACAATACGGAGACAAATTCGGCGCGGTGATCAATATCGCGACGCGTGCGGGCAGCGGCGCGGCCGGATTCAATGCCGAGCTCGTACAGGGGACGCAGAGCATGGCGGAATCGGATCTGCTCTATCACGCGCCGGTCGGTCCGGGCGGCGGGATTACGTTCAGCAGCCGCGTTCAACGCGATGGCTGGGCCCTCGATCCGCCGGTCCCCGATCCCGTCCACGACGCCGGCAGCATCGCAACGCAGTTCCTGCGCCTGAGTCTGCCGGTGCACGGCTTTGACAACATCAACCTCGATCTCAACCATACCTACCAGACGTTTCAAATCCCGCCCGATACGGCCAACGGCCAACCGGCCTCGACCGACGACGTCGAAACTCAGGACGACACCTTTGTAGCGCTGCAATATCATCACGCGATTGGAGAAAACGGGATTCTCTCATTCGGCCCGTCGTTCAAGCGCTCGCATATCAGAGATTTTAATGACCTCGCGAACGATCTGGCCGCCGCCGCCGGCAACGATTGCAGCACCAATCCCAGCGATTGCATTTTCTCGGCCGCGAGCGACCGGCTCTCGACGAGTTATGGCTTTTCCGGCGATTACGATCTGCGCAGCGGGCACCATGAGATGCGGGCCGGTGCCGCGTATCGAAACGACGATATCGCGAAGCTGTACAACATCACGCTGCAGGCGGACAATTTCATTCAGCCTGCGCCGCTGCCGATCGTTGATAATGCACCCAACGTTGCACATTCTCAGTCAGCCTACGTGCAGGACAGCTGGACTATGGGTGGCGGCTGGTCGGCCGACCTCGGCCTGCGTCAGGACAGCTTCCAATTGAAATCGACCGATTTTGCCGTTGGATACGCCCAACTCAGCCCACGCATCAAGCTGACGCGAGCATTCGGCTCGCGCGCCAGCGTGTACGTGTATTACGGCAGGCTCTTCGTTCCGTTCTCGTTTGAAAATGTCTCGGGCGGAAGCGCCCAATTTCTGAATCCGGCCAGCGGGACAACGTTCGACCTCAAGCCACAGCGCGACTCACTCTACGAAGCGGGCGGGCATATCCCGGTTGGAGCGTTCGATTTAGGGTTGCGCGTTGCGCATTACGCGCTGACGGACGTCGTCGACGACGGTCAAGTCGGTTCCACCAACATTCACCAAGACATCAACTTCGCGCAAGGCGTGATCGACATCGAGTCGGCGTTGTTGCAGCGCCCGCTGTCCCGTGGCGGCCGCGCCTACGTGAGCCTAACGCACAGCCGCGCATTCAGCAAGGGTTGCGGCAGTTCGCTGCTCATCGACTGCAGTGCGTTCCCGGACGATTTCACGCAGGCCGACCACGATCAGCGGTGGGATGCTACCGCCGGAATGGTCACCGTGAACCGGGCCGGCTACTTTTCAGCCCAGAGCGAATACGGCAGTGGACTTTCAACCGCAAGGTGTGACACGTGCAAAGTCCCGCCGCACCTCACGTTCGATTTTGCCTACGGTGTCAATATCGGGCACAACGCATCGCTTGGGCTCACTATCCGCAATGCGTTCAACGATCGTTATGCGATCACGCTGAACAGCACACTGCAGGGCACGCACTACGCGCGCCCCCGTAGCGTCGAAATGCACCTGACTTTCGGTCCGAATTCAGAGCGCTAACCCGGCGGGTGCTGCCTGAGGAATGTAGCGATCGCGGCATGCAGCTTTTGGGGCTGATCGTACATGATGAAGTGGCGCGAGAGCTCGATGATCTGTACGTCCGCCGCCGGATCGTTCGCCAGCAAGGAGTCATAATAGCTGCGTTTGGCGGCGGCATTGGGCAGCATCTTCGCTTCCAACGCGGGGTCAAACGGAGCGATCTCCAGGAATGGGATGGTAACGCTCGTCAGCTGCGGGCGCAAATCTAGCGCCACGTCTTCGGTCGTCCATGCGGCCGTGGCGGCAATATCGCTGCGCGCCGCGAGCGGAGCGACGGCTGCGATATCGGCGGGCGATGTTATCAGGTAGGGCAGCACATAGCTTTTTTCCATCGCGGCAAACTGCTCAGGCGTTGTCGCCGAGGTCATCGTAGCAGTCATGCGCGCTCCGACCTGCGCGCGTTGATCGGCGGTCATTCTTTCCATTCCCGGAAAGATCGGCAGCCCATCGACGGCGACCGCGCCGCCCAAGCGGTCGGAATGCTGCTCGGCGAGCAGGATGGCCAGCGAGCCGCCCATGCTATGTCCGATGATGACGGGTTTTACGATAGAGTGCGCCTGCAGCATCGTCCAAAAATCGGCGGCGACCGTATTGAAGAGCGGGGTCGTAATAGCGGGGCGTCCATCGAATCCGGGCAGCGTCAGCGCATAGACGGCGTAGTTGTTTGAGAACTGCGAAATCTCGCCGGACCATTCCCACGGACCGCAGGTCAAACCCGGAATGAAGATGACTGCGCCTTTTCCGGGCGTTCCATACATGTCGACGTGAATCGAACCGGCGTCGAACGAGCTTGCGGGCGTTGGAAGCGGTGGCGGAAGGGCGGCTCGTGCGGAGAGTGACGGCGCGAACAGCGCGAACGCGAGGGCGCAAACGAAGAGCAAACGATGCATGTTATTCCTCAGAAGCGGGATCGAAGATCTCTTCGACCGGTTTTGCAAACAGTTTGGAAATTTTGAAAGCGAGCGGAAGACTGGGTGCGTACTTGCCCGTCTCGAGCGCGTTGATCGTTTGCCGGGCGATTCCAAGACGGTCGGCGACTTCGGCCTGAGACCATTCGCGTTCCGCGCGCAGCACGCGTATGCGATTGCGCATCAGCGGTACCGGCGCGCCACGAACGGCCGCGCGATTAGCCACGCTACCATGACGGCTGCGTAGGTGAACCACGCGCTCAAGTGCGGCAGCCCGACCGTTTCCAAAAAACCGTATGTGACCGCGAGCAGCGCGGTAATACCGGCCGCCAGGGCGAGCGATTCGATGTGGATCCGGCGCTGAAGTTCGTCGATGCTGCCCACGTAGCGGACGATCGCGGCAAAGACAAACGCAATCGGTATGATCGGCAGGAGCGCGAACACCAGTTTCCACGCGGGCGGCAAACCATAGTTAATCACGGTGATGCTAATCACGAGCACGACGACATAAGCGAGCATCGAAAGCGCGAACTCGATAGCGTAACGGCGGTTTGCGGCCGTGGTCGGATTCGGCGTTTTCATGGGGTGATTGTAGCCTAGGTACGTCTATATGTCAAGTATAACGTACATTATGTCGCTTAAACATGTCCGAGTGGGGGCTTTCACGCTGTGGTGGGATCCGGGGCCGGGCGGGAGGTCGTGGCCTTTGGAGCCGATCCTGAGCGGGTGACTGCTTGGCTAAAGGAGGGCACCGGAACGTTCAATGCACCTTCAGGCCTGTGGTGCCGGCGGGCGGCACCCTCCCTAGTGGTCAAGAGGCCAAGCCCTCGGCAAGAAGCGAAAATCCAAAGGTAGCAAATATGGGTTGTAGGTGATAAGGTGAGCAATTCCCATGGCCTTTGAAGCTGAAAACAAAACTTATGCCGACGCGAAAGATAAGCTAGTCGCTGAAGCTGAGGGTCAGTTTGTTGTCGTAAAAGGTGAAAATATTCTCGGCCCCTATTCGACGTATGGCGCAGCTTACGAACAGGGTCTTAAGATGTTCGGAAAACCGCCGTTTCTCGTCAAGCAAGTCCTGCGTGAAGAACCTGTGATCTTCAACCCCTCAGTCGGCACCACGAAAACGAATCTTCACGCTGCATGGCAGTACTCAACGCTAAAGCGTTAGATCAACCAATAGCCGGCAACCCGCAGGCAAATATGATTGTCCACGGGCCGCTTATCGCTATTGACTTGGCGGACCCGCAGATTGCCGCATCTGCTAATCAAGCTCCCGTGATCACACTGGCGGCACCTATTCCCACCCGCTGATCGTACCGGGATTCGCTCTTATCGATACGGGCGCATCGGGCTCGGTGATTGATGACGATGTAGCTGCTCGACTTGGTTTGCAAGCGACAGGCACTACGCCGGCTCTTGGTGTGAATGGTCTTTATCAGACGAGCCAATATGGTGTCGCTTGGCGGATTAGCCAAACGCAAGATTTCGTGACAATCGGAGCTACCTCAGCACCGCTGCACCTGCAAAACCCAGACCTGATTATGTTGATAGGACGCGACGTATTGTTTAGCTGCGTCCTGCACTACAATGGGTTAAACGGCACGTTCTCTCTTAGTTGGTGATCGCTGCATGAAACGCGCTAAACTTGCACCGTCCCCTCGCCTCAAGAGGGCGCCACCTAAACACAAGCGCAAGGCCCTGCTCAAGAAGTGAAGTCCGTCGAGTTGCCATTCGCGCGGGCGCTACCGCTCGTGCTGTACTTTTTTGTGGGTCGTCGCGGTTTGGACGCTCTGTACAAACGTTGGCCTAATCTGCCGCCCATGCCGGGAAGGTGGAACTCTCCGCCGCGTACCGCCGCTCGTGACCTTTTTTTGGCTTTGTGGGTTCTTGTTGGCCTCGCGGTGGGAGCGTCGGGCCTAGCCCTAGGCATCAGCCCATTTAACCCCTCGATGTGGTCCTATATGGTAGGCATTGGGTACATTTTAGCGTGCATTTTCCGGGTGATCGTGGGGCCGCTCACCCTCAAGTGACGCTTAGAACTTCAGCCCAAAACCGAATCCAATATAGTGGGCGCGCAACAAATCGGTCACGGTTTGGCCGAGTTCACCATCGATCTCGACGTTGGGCAGCAGCATGTACTGCACGCCGCCGTCCAGGCCGAATAGCGTCCCGCCGTCGGGCCGAATCTGGGTTTGCCCGTAGGCTTCGGCGTAAAATTGCGTTCGTGAATCGCTTTGAATGGTGAACACAAGCGAGGGCAAGAGCGAGGTGAATCTGGCTGCGCGGCCGCCCAGGTTTTGGGCGAATGAAGACTGCACCCCGATAGTGGTTGCGACTCCGGCGGCCGGCGAAAGTGAGCGGCCGTAGTCAAAATTGAGCGTCGCGACGGGCGCGCCGGCGGTAAAGGCGGCAGCGCCGGTGGGCGCCGTGTAGAGAAGATCGATCGCGGCGACGTTGGACGCGTCTTGAAAAAACTCGTACTTGGCGCCGACGCCGCTGTCTGTGTAGCCTCGCGTTACGCCGCCGGCGGAATTCTGCACCACATAATTGGGGCCGATGACGTCCACTTCCAAGCGCTTCCCGGCGCCGAACCGGATGAAGCCCTGAGGATAGGCGGCGCTGTGAGAACCGTCGTTTTGGGCGAGATTGACGTAGCCCAACTCCCATAAACTTTCACGCGCCTTGACCGAGCACGCGCTAAATCCGATCGTGGGCCGGTTGAGCGTCGCCAGCACGTTGGTGGTTGTGCCTCCGCACGGGTCGGGCGCGGGTGAGGGAGAGGGTGATGCCGCCACCGCCGCAGCGGTCACGAGTAGAAGCAGGGGCGTCACCATAGCGGACACAATGAACCCGGGTTCTCCCGAACCCCTTCCGGGGTATCGTTTTGTTGGAGGTCCTTTCTCCGCGTGAAGATCGTCGTGACCGTGAAATTGGTGCCGGATCCGAACGCCGTCAGGCGGATCGATCCCGCCACCAAACGTTTGGTGCGCACCGGCGTGGATACCGCGCTCAATCCCTTCGACGAGTATGCGATCGAGGCGGCCCTTCAATTAAAAGAACGCCTTGGACCGGACACGACCGTCACGATTTTTACGATGGCTCCGGAGAGCATGAAAGAGTCGCTGCGCAAGGCGCTGGCAATGGGCGCCGACGACGCCGTCGTGCTGAGCGATCCGGCTTTGGAAGGCAGCGACGTTTCGGTGACGTCGTATGCGATGGCGCAGGCGCTTAAAAAGATCGGCTTCGACGTGATCCTTTCGGGCGCGCTTTCCGACGACGGAAATACCGGCGGCGTACCGGGCGCGCTCGCCGAACATCTCGGCGTTCCCGGCCTCACAAACGTGCGCAAGATCGAAGAGATCGGCGACGGCCGCATAAAAGCGCAGCGCGAGACCGACACGGGCTATCAAGTTGTGACCGGACCGCTGCCCGCGCTCGTTACGGTAACGATGGCCGTCGGCGAACCGCGCTATGCGTCGCTCAAAGGCATCATGGGCGCGAAGAAAAAAACGATCGATGTTCTTTCGGCCGCCGATGTCGGCATCGATCGGCCGCTCGGAAGCGACAGCGCGAAAATGGAAGTCGTGGCGATCGCCGCCCCCAAATCGCGCGAAAAAGCGCGCGTGGTGGAAGCCGCCGACGGCGCGAGCGGCGCGCAAGCGATCTTCGATTTTCTGCGCGAGCGAAAACTCGTCTGATGCGCGACGTTATCGTTTTCGTCGAGCACAGCGGCGGACAGACTCGCAAAGTGACGTTCGAGCTCGCCGCCGAAGCGCGCCGCCTCGCGGACGCATTAGGCGGCAAAGCGCATGCGGTCGTGGCGGGAAGCGGCGCGGCGGCGCTCGCACAGCAGCTGCAAAACCATCCGCTCGACAAAATTCATCACACCGACGATCCCGACGTCGATAAGTATCTGCTCGACCCATTCGTCGATTACTTGGAAGCCGTCGCAAAATCGGTCGGCCCATCGGTCATTCTGGTGCCGAACACGATGCTCGGCCGCGACATCGCGGGCCGCATCGCGGCGCGTTTGAACGCGGGCTTGGCTTCCGACGTCACCGAGCTGCGCGTCGAGAACGGCCGGGTAAACTGCGTCGCGCCGAAGCTGCAAGGCTCGACCATAACGACGTGCGCTTTCAAAGCGGGCGATTACGGCGTGATCACCGTGCGGCCGAACGCCTTTTCCGCCGCACCAAAATCGACCGGCGCGGAAGTTCTCACGATCGAAAAGCCCTCCGGCAAGTCTTACAAAATGGCCGTCGAGAGCGATGTTGAAGAGGCTAGTGGCGAGCTTGGGCTCGAGGAGGCGCCGGTCGTCGTCAGCGGAGGCCGCGGACTGGGCGGGCCGCAGCCCTTCGAAACCTTGCTCAAACCGTTGGCGGATGCTCTCGGCGGCGCAGTGGGCGCTTCGCGGGCGGCCGCCGATGCGGGCTGGGTGCCATACAGCCTGCAGATCGGTCAAACCGGCAAGATCGTGAGCCCTCAGCTCTATCTCGCCGTCGGCATTTCGGGTGCCATTCAGCACAAAGTCGGGATGCAGACGGCCGGAACGATCGTGGCGATCAACCGGGATGCAACCGTACCGATTGGCGAGACCGCGGACTTGCTCGTCGTCGGCGATCTCTTTCAAATCGTTCCCGCGCTTACTGCTTTGGTCCAAAAGGCCAAAGCCGCCCACGCGTGACGTTCACCGCCGCTGGGGCGTTACCACCGTAGCATTTCTATAAGGACTGAGACTTGAAACGTATCCTATTGGTCGCCTCGTTTGTAGCCGCACTCGGTTCGGCGCTTGCTTTCTCCGGGGGAACCGCGCATGCGACCCTGGTCGCTGCCCGCGCGACGGCGACGCCGTCGCCCACGCCCGCTCCCCTTCCAACGGCTTCTCCCGAGCCGCCTCAAATCGCGATTCCGCGGCTTCAGGCACGGTTGAAAGCAAACCCCAACGATCGTGACGCGATGATCGAACTGGCCAGCCAATTCATGGGGCTCGGTTCGCCGCAGGCCGCGCAAGCCGCGCTGCAGCTGACCCAGCACGTCATGCTACTGGGAACGAAAACCGCGCAAGTGTATTTCCTGGACGCTTCCGCGCAACAGGCGACCGGAAATTTGCGCGCTGCGACCGCGGACCTCGAAGCGGCTGCCAATCTGGAACCGACCAACCTTGCGATCCTCAATCAACTCGCGCAGCTCTATTTGCGGTCCACGCCGCCGCGTTTCGCAGATGCCGAACGGATTGCGAATCGCGCGGTGACGTTTAACAAGACCGAGCCTTCGGCGTACGTGGCTTTGGGGATGGTGTTGGGCGCCGAGCAAAAATGGGACGACGCGCGCAAACAATTCGACCAGGCCTACACGCTCGATACCAAAGACATCAGCCCACTCATTCAGGAATCACAAACCTGGGTCGCGCAAAACACGCTGCCCAATGCCTTAACGGCGATCGATCGCGCCATCGCGGCGGATCCGAAGAACGTCAGAGCGCTGGTCTTCCGCGCCGGTATCCTTGCGAAACAGAATAACATCGCAGGCTCGGCGCAGGCTTTCGACGACGCGGTCGCCGCAGGGACCAACGATTACGAGAAAGCTACCATCATCGTTCAAAAAGCCTTGATGTATTCCACCGCTAAGCAGCCGGGGCAGGCACAGGCGGTTTTCGAAGCGTCGTTCCGACAGTACCCGGCGATCTCGAGTTTGCACACGGCCTACGGCGAGTACTGGATGGCCAACCGCCAACCAGGACGCGCCGAGCAGCAGTTCACGCAAGCGATCCGCGTCGATAAGACCGACACCAGCGCGCTGATCGATCTCGCCCAGTTGAAAATGGGCCAGAATAAGCCGGCCGACGCGGCGCGCTACTTAAACCAGCTGGCGCAGGCCGCACCAAGCGCGCAGACCTTCGCGCTGCTGGGGCAAGCCTACGTTTCCAGTCACCAGTATGTCGCGGCACGCATGGCCTGCGCGCAATCGTTCCAGATGGCGCGCAATCCCGACACGCTGGCTTGCATCGCGGGTTCCGATTACAGCACGAAACATTACAAGGAAGCCGCGCAGTTGTTTAACATTTTGGACACCCAACTTAAAAACTACACCTCGCAGCACCCCGACTATCTCTATATGATGGGCGTGTCGTTCGAACAGACCAAGCAGCCGGCTAAAGCATGCAGTGCCTTCAGCCGCCTGGTGAAGATGATGAAGCCGGGAAGCAAAGAGTATAAACAAATCCAGGCCAAGACGGCAGCCGACTGCAAACCGGTTACGAAGAAGCACTAATGGTTTGAGAGTCGTCTACGACGAGCTCTACGGCGATCACTTACTCGGGATTCCGCATCCGGAATCACCCGGCCGCGTTCAAGCGATCGCCGATTTCTTGCGCCGCAACGGAAGGTTCGAAGACATCCTGGCGCCCCGCGATGCTACCGTGGAAGAGATCGGCCGCGTCCACGAAGCGGGCTACATCGATCTCGTGCGCGCTGAGGTTTCAGCGATGCGCGATCGAGCGGGCTATCTCTCAACCGGCGACACCGCCGTTGACGAACGCTCTTTTGCAGTTGCGCTGAGAGCCGCGGGCGGCGCCGTGGTCGCAATGGAGACCGCCATGCACGAGCACGGAAGCGCGTTTGCGATCGTGCGTCCTCCCGGCCATCATGCCGAAGCCGCGCGCGGCATGGGATTCTGCGTTTTCAACAATGTCGCGATTGCCGCGCGCGCGGCGCAGGCACAATTCGGCGCGCGCACGCTGATTGTAGATTTCGACTATCATCACGGCAACGGGACGCAAGCCGTAAGCGGCGGAGGCCTTTCGTACGTGTCGGCGCACGCGTTTCCGGCCTATCCCGGAACGGGCGGCTCCGCCGAAAACTACGCGCTGCCGGGAGGCGACGCGATCGTCAATATGCCGTTGCCGCCGCACCAATTCGGCACCGAGCCGTTCATTGCGCTGTGGGAACGTCTGCTGCGCGTTGCGGCAGAGCGCACTCGGCCCGACCTTTTACTTGTCAGCGCGGGGTTCGACTATGTCAGCGGCGATCCGGTCGGCGATTTGGGCGTTGACGTGGGCGCCGCAAAGCATCTTTCGGCCGCCATCAACGCGACCGCACAGGAGTTCTGCGGCGGCCGCGTTGCGTACGTGCTGGAAGGCGGCTACGATGTAGATGCGCTTTCGCAATCCGTCGCGGATATTATCGACGTGCACAACGCGGGCCAAACGCAAGATGGCGGCGCCGAAGGCGCCGCCATCCCAGTGACTCAGCGAGAGTTGCTTAACCGGATCGAAGGATCGCTTTCCTAAGGACCGACCGAGAGACCGAAGATAGTATCGCCGGTAATGTTGAGCGTAATGGATGGTGCGCTCGAACTTGAAAACGGCGGAGAATATACGAGGACGGTACCCGGCGTGGCCAGGACGCCGACATAGAGGTTGCCGTTTCCATCGACAGCGCAACCTTCGGGCGCTCCGCTGATTCCCGTCGTAATTGACGCCGCCGGGGAGCTCGAGGCGCTGAGCGGCAGAGTGTATACGTCGACACTCCCCGAGCCGGCAACGTTACATGCAAAGAGTTGGCTTGAGGTCGCGGCTATCCCGCGATAAAAGCGGCCCGAGGGACCCGTGACGGTCGTCGTTATCGAACCTCCCGCCGCGACGTAGATCGTATTATTGGAGGTGCCGATGTAAATGTTTCCGCTGCCGCCCGTGTCATCGGCAACGCCCCACGAGCTCACCGCGGTTGAAATGGTGCTGCTCGGCGTGGTGGAATTCGAAAACGGCGGCGTGTAGATGGCTAAGGTCGAGCCGGAACCGGAGTCGAGCTTGCCCGATCCCGCGAAGCCCACCAGACCATTGCCGCTTTTTGCAAACGTTGCTGTGGGCGTGCTTGCCGATGTTACCGGCTGTGTGAACGTTTCTATCGTGGTATTCAGAAAGGATACCGCAACCGTAGACGAGTTTGCGGCAACTCCCAGACTGCTCGGCGCGCTGAACGAAGCGGTCGGCGTGCTCGATGACGTGATCGGAAGTTCGTATACGCGGATCAGGCCGCTGCCCGAGTCGTCGGCGACATAGAGGTGCTGCGTGGCCGAGGTCGCGACCGGTGATCCAAAGATAGCGCCGGTTGTTCCGATCGCATAGACGTGCGCGCTGTCGGTAGAAATGCTGACGCCGGAACCGGCCTGCGCGGTCCAGCCGGGCGTGTTGAAATTATAATAGTAAATCGTATTGCCGCCCGAGCTGGCCGGGTAACTCAAAACGAAGATGCCGCCGATAGTCGTCGGAGTGATCGCCGACGCGCTGCCCGTCAGCTGAACGAAACTGTTATTGGGGTTTTCATAGTAAATGCCGCCGGCCGAATTGAGAATGTATAGACCGCCGGACGTGAGTGTCCCGCTCGCGAGCGCGTAGGAGTTGGCATCCCACGAACCCGCGATTCGAACGCCGGAGCCTGGTACTTGCGCCCAGCTGCTGGTGTAATGCCAAATCGCTTGATCGCTGCCGGCCGAATTTCCATTCGAGAGAACGTAGAACGAGCCGTCTTTCGCTGCCGTGATGTCGGTGCAGCCGCCCCCGAGCGAGGTCCAGGTGCCGCCGCTATACGAAAAGGCGCCGCCGCCGGAGTTGATCGCGTAAAGAGTGCCATTGGGCGCAACGGCGATCCGCGTGGCAAGACCGCTGATGTTGGTCCAGGTACCGCTAGTGTAATGCCAGATGTATTTGTCCGCGCCGGAAGGCGCAGTCGAGAGCACCCAGAGCGAACCGTCGGGCGCCGCTGCGGCAAAACTGGCTGCGCCGGGAATCTGGGTCCAACTGGCACCCTGGATCGCACTCAGTGGTTTTACGGCCATGGCGCTGGCCGGAAGAATTGACGTGTGGGCCATCGGCGCAGCCGGAATCAGGGCCGGAGAGACTGAGGCGGGCATCGGAAGTTGGCTGCCCGTTTGCGGTACTGCGCCGTGTCTTAACGATGAGCACCCCGCAAGGGCTAAGGCGCACAAAAGTCCCGCGCAAAAAGAGCGAAAATGACGGCTGTTCATGGAGCTGGCCTCCTTCTATGCGCTTTGACTTCGGGGTCGGTTTTGGCTCTCCGCTAGAGCCTATGGGGCGTTAGACTGAGGCGCCGATCCGCGTGAGTTCGCTCAGCGTCAGTTCCCCGACGAGCGCAAAATGCAAGTCGCCATCGCTCCATGCCAAGAGCGTCGTCGGGCCGTCGCGCACGTATTGCGCGTCGCGCGACTGGAGCTTGGTGGAATGAACGGTGTAGTGGCTCATGTCCACCGCGGCGCCGCGCGCGTTTTCAAACAGTGAAACGGTGCGCAAGCCGTCCGAGTACATCAAATGCAGCGTGCGCACGCCTTTGACGTCGGTCACCTCGCCAGCGATCGGCAAGAAACCGTCGGGGAGATATTTTGGTCCAAGCGCGTGAAAGCCGGCGGTTTTCACGAGCGCTTGCACGTCGTTGGACGGCAACGCTTCGTCTTGTCCGCGCACGCGCGTGAACCCCGTGGGCACATCGAAAACCTGCGTCGGAACCGCCGTGTAGCGGATTTGTTCGAAGCGCATTTGACTTGTAACGGTCCCGTTGCTGCCGAAGCGGTCTTTCTCTAGAACGAGTTTCGTTTGCGCGTCGAGCGAAAGCCGGATCACGGTTTCACCGGTGTACTTATTCACGAGCAGAACTTGGACGGCGCGGCGGCCCGCCACGCTCGTATCCGGCGCGAGCTCGGCCTTGTAGTTGCGCAGCAGCAGTCCGAAGTTGTCGTCGAATGCAATCTGATCGTCCAGTGCATCGTTGCGCGCGGCGACGATTCGATTCTTGTGAACGTCGACGTCGTATTCCATCGTGCCGCGGCTGATGATCGAATCACCGTAGAGGGCTTCGGGCGCGAGATACCAGCGGCGCGTCAAATCCGGCGCGCGATGCTCGACCCTAAAAAGAACGGCGTCGGCGCGGTTCGTTCCAAAATCGACGTTCTGAATTTGTCCGACGTAAGAAAGTTGGCTGTATGCCAGCACGGCTTCCCGCAAAAGTTGCGCCGGATCGTTGCGTGGCGCCGCACCCAGCAGCAGCGCCGTCAGTGCAAGCGCAAGCGCACCGGATCTACGGATTGGTACCCGCCGCATAGGAAGCGGTTACCGCAACGGCGTTTACGCGGTCGGTGAACGGGACCGTGCTATTGAGCGCGGCGTGATCTTGCAAGTAGTACGCTGCGTCGATCGGGGCGATACCGTGTGGTCCGAGATAGGACGTGCCGAAGTAAATGCCGAGCGCAAGCGCGGCCGCGACGGGCAGCGTGACCGCGGGGCGGAGCCAATCCGCCAGGTTGCGCAGCGGCGAAGGACGGGCCGCGCGAATGCGCTCCCATATCTCGGCCTTCACGGAAGACGGCAATTCGCGCGTCTCGCGAGTTGCGTACGTCCGGAGCATGTCGCTCAACGCCAGCTCGGCATCATAGTCGCTGCGGCAGGCCGCACACGATTCGATGTGCGCGTAAACGTGCGCGTCCTGTTCGGGAGCAAGCCCTGCGTGCATGTAGTCGATTATTGTTTGGTTGGCAAGATGCTCGGTCATTGTTCTTTTTGCTCCATTTGTCTCTGTACTAATCTGCGAAGTAGTGCCCGTGCACGGTGAAGCCGCGATCGCACCGTGCCGATCGAACAGCCCATGATTTCGGCGATTTCCTGATAACTGTACTCCTCGATATCGGCTAGGACGATCACTTGCCGCTGGTCCGGCGAGAGGCGTTCGAGCGAACGCGCGAGCGGCTCGCTCAACTGGCTCTCGACATACTCCTCGATTGGCGTTACCGCCAGTGGCCGTCCCCCCGCGAACTCCTGAGGTGCGTTGTCCTCGGGGATCTCTTCCTGATAACGTCCCTTCCGCCGCCGAAGTTCGTCCCGGTGCAGATTCGTGACGATCCGGTAGATCCAGGACAAGAAGGACGTGCCCGGCTGGAAGGAGCGCCAGGCGCGGTAGACCCGTATGAACGCTTCCTGGGTGAGGTCGCGGGCATCGGCTTCGTTGTGGGTGAGGCGGTAGGCGAAATTGTAGGTCGCTTTGCCGTACTGCTCGATCGCCCGCTCGAGGAAAGCCGCCTGCTCGGGGGTTGGCGGGGCTACAGGCTTACGCGGGACTCCCATCGTGGCTCGTTTTACCCGTACGCTTGGTTCCGGACCTGTGCAGCCGTCGCAACCTGCCGCTTGTCCGGGCGAGTGTTTGTACGCTGGGTACCTTCATATGTGCGATGGCACGAGCGATACGATGCGAGTGATTCGGGCGGAGCAGCTGACGCGTTCGGGCGATACGTCGCACGCGAAGCTGTCTCAGCATTGCGCGTACGCGGCTCGCGCTGAAATCGCCGGCGTGGTCATGGAACTGCGCACCGATATCCCGGAAGTTGCGCGCCTCTTTAGTTTACGGTATACGGATCACGCTGCCTCGCGCGAACCCGACTTTCGTTATTACGTCGCGACCGCACGCTCCGGGTATGCATTTTGGTCGGACCACGCGCCGTCATGGCGGTGGACGCAAGGGCAGCTTCCTCCCGATGCGATCGTATTTCTTGCCGACGCGGTGATCGTCTCGGCGGTGATTCGCTTCGATCCGTCGATTGCGTCGATACACGCGGCCGCGCTGGAATATCACGATACGGCGATCGCGATCGCCGGTAACTCCGCTGCGGCGAAGACGGCCGCTATGCTCGCCTGCGTGCGCCGCGACATGCGCGTCTATTCGGACGAACGCGCGCTGATACGCGGGGGCGTTGTATATCCGTTTCTGCGCCGCTCTTCGGTGCGCGCAGCCGGCGCGCGATTGTTGCTCGCGGATCGCGAAGGGTCGTACGAACCTCCCAAACTCTCGCTCAAGATGTGCTTCGGGCCCGGCGCGATCGCAGACCCGCGTCCGCTTGGCGCGCTGTTCGTGATGGCCGGTTCCGGTGCGTCGGCCACACTGGAACACATCGATGCCGCCACCGCGCTGCCCGCGATCACACGCTGGTTCGATGCGCGCGGTGACCTGATGGATCGCGTGACGCGCGCCATCGCCTTGTTGCGCGGCGTGCACTGCTTCCGGTTAGTCCTGGGAACGCCCGACGAGACTGCCGTCGCGATCGCTTACGCCGTCAGGATGCTCCCCCCAGATTCTTCGAACAGCCCATCCGAGCACAACGAACGAGATACCCGCGATAATTAGAAACAGGGTGGTTTCGAGCACGACGATCCCGGCGAACTGATTGCCGCCGCACAGCGCCGTGACGCCGGCGATCAGCCACAGCTGAAAGCGCCCGAACGGACTGCCGATCATCCCCGCGAGATGCCGGGCCTGAGCCACGAGCGAACCGGTCGTAAATCCGGACGTTTGCAAGACTTGGGTGATTCGGCCGTCCGGGCCGGCCAAGAACACTTTGTCGCTATGAATGAAGCTCGCATCGCCGTTCTGCAGCGAGGTAATGCCAAACCGGTCGAGCAGATTGGCAATCTCGTGAGGCTGCCCCGTCAGGAACGAGACGGAATCCGGGCGCGCGCCGAATTGCCGCGCATATCTCGCCATCACGTAAGGCGAGTCATACATCGGATCGATGGTGATCAGAAAGAGGTGAAAATGCCGCGGGTCGAGCTGCCGCTGCATCGCGACGAACTTCGCTGCGATCACCGGACATTCGTCTTGGCAGCGAGTGAAGATGAAGCTGGTCAGCGTGACCTGATGAAAGGCCGCCAAGTCAACCATCCGCCCGCGCTGATCGATCAGCTGTGTGTGCGGCAGAAACGCACCGGCGTCTAATGCGATGACCTTGCCCGTTGCCGGCAAGCCGGCCACGAATTTGTCGGCAATCGTGGCGTCGTACCAGCGCCGCGGCCGCGTACTCTCGTCGATGAATCCATCGATCCCGCTGCCGGCGCTCACGCCAATCGCCGGCTCGATCCGGTAGGCGCGCGTCATCGATGGCAGCATTCCGGTCACTGCTTCGTTCCGGACGATCGCCGTATTTTTCGACGTCACCGCCAGCACGGTGCCGTGCGCCGGAATGATCGTTGCGCTAGCCGATGTGCCGACGAACGCCGTAAGCAGCGCGAATAGGATCGGCCGGGCTACACCTCCCCGCTGAAGTGTGCGACTTTTTCGAGCTCGACAGGATGTCGACTTCAAACCCTTCGACACGGCTCAGGATTTCTCGAAAAAGCGCTCAAACCGCAAAATTACATGGAGGTAATTTTGCGAGAGTCTTTAGCGGGGAGGTGTAGCGCGGACGAATCATGTTAGTCGCCCAGCGGGAACGTATAATTCGGCGGAGGCACGACGGGCTTTCCGGCTTCCAGCACGATCTGCTGGTGCGCGCGTAAAGGAATGGTCGCCAGGTCGCCGTTATACTGCGAGCCGTTGATGAATGCGGTGACCGGACCTTTGAACGGGCCGACTTGCGTGCGGCTGAGCGGTTCTCCCCAGATATCGAAAAAGTTTCCGAGCGTGTAATTGCCGCCGTTTGGCGGAATCGCGCTGCCCGCTTCGAGATGGATGATGCCGCTGCTATCGTGCGTATGGATCCAATAGAGGCAGACGCCCGTTATCGCTCCCACTATCCCGATGTTACGCGGAATGGCGATCTGCACGCCGTTCACGAATAGCGAGAGCTGGGCGTGGACGTGCAAAACGGCCTGCTCCATGTTTTGGCAGGGGATGCCGTCAACCGGCGCGCCGCGGCCGCCGGATCGCATATCGGCCGATTCGTTGAGCGCGATTTTGAACGTATCTTTGCCCAGCGTCTTCGTCGGTTCCAGTACAACCGGTTTGCGGCTGGCCGCGGGGCCCGGCGTAGGCGTTGACGTTACAAAGCTCTGCAGCGCGTCGCGCTGCGCGTTTTGTATCCACGACATGATGCCGAAGCCGGCAAAAATCAAGACGATGATGACGGCCAGTCCAATGTAAATCGGGACCATGGGATCGCGGCGCGGCGGCGGGCCGGATCCGCCCCGTTCGTGCCGGCGGCGGTCTGCGCGAGAGCTCATGCGCTGCGATTAAGTGCGGCGGATGTTTCGGCCTGCGCGGGATCGAGCCCGCGGCCGGGCAGCAGATAGTTCGAGACGTAGTCGTCGACCGCTCGATCGATCGGGGTCACGGCGCGATCGTAGCCCGTTGCCCGCAGGCGGTCGACTGTAGCGCACGTGCAGTATTGGTACTTGCCGCGAAGCTCCGTCGGCATATCGATGAACTCGATCCGCTCGGGCACGCGCAGCGAACGAAAGATCGGCCGCACCAATTCAAGCCACGTGTGCGCGTGACCGGAACCCAGGTTGTACAAGCCGTATGCTTCACGCTCCGCGAGGTGCAGCGTCATCTCGGTGGCGTCTTTGATGTACAGAAAGTCGCGTCGCTGCTCGCCGTCGCGATACTCGCTGCGATAGCTCTTGAATAGCCGGATGGAACCGGTCTCCTGGATCTGATGAAACGCTTTGTCCACCAAACTGCGCATCTCGCCCTTGTGCTGTTCGTTGGGACCGAAGACGTTGAAATACTTGAGGCCCGTAATGCGGTCGAGCCAGCCGTTGTCGCGCGCGTAGAGATCGAAGCGGTGCTTTGAGTACGCGTACATATTCAGCGGCCGCAGCGAATCGAGTTCGCTGTCGTCGCGCAAATCGCGCTCCAGGCCGCCATAGGTTGCGGCGGAAGATGCGTAGACGAAACGGATGCCTTGTTCGATGGCCCACTGCGCCACGTTCTTGGTGTATTCGTAGTTGTTGCGCATCAGGAACGCCGTATCGGTTTCCGTCGTGGACGAGCAAGCACCCAAATGCAACACAGCCCGTACGTTGCCGAAAGCAGCCTGACGATTGAGAATCCCGGATTCAAAATCGCTTGCGTCCACATAATCGCGGTAACGCAGCGGCACGAGATTCTTCCATTTCTCGGATTGATCCAGTCTGTCGACGACGAGTATGTCGTCGATGCCGCGCATGTTGAGCGCCCAGACGAGCGCGCTGCCGATGAAGCCTGCGCCGCCTGTAATAACGATGCGTCCGCGGTCGAGCGAGTGCATGCGCTCTACGTTCCGCTCGGGCCCCGGAAGCGCCCTCCGCCGGCTCTTTCTACCGCTAGTGCGCGTGGCCGGAGTGAGCCGGGCAAGCGTGCGACATTGGGTTCTTGGCGTTGACGTACCATAGGTAGAGCGCCACCGCGGCGAACGCCAGGTTCAGCCAAAACGTGTAGTTTACGGCAAATGTCGTGAGGCTTGCGCGCACGGCCGGATTCGCATGCGGGATCGCGCCGAACGCGCCGAACACGAATTGCATGATGATGCCTGCCGCTACCATTGTCACAAAAAATACCGTCCCGATGTAAGCGGCCATCCTGAGCCCGTAATAGCGCCTATATACATCTAAGAGCGGCAGCACGATCAAGTCGGCATACAAAAAACTCAACACGCCGCCGAAGCTGATGCCGCTACCCCACAAAACTGCCGCCATCGGTACGTTGCCGATCGAGCAGACGAACGAAACGACCGCGATCAGCGGACCGGCGATCGAATTGGCGATTACTTGGACCCACTGCGGCGCGCCGTGCAGGAAAAACGCATTCCAAACGCCGTTCGGCACGAATGCGGCGAGCGCGCCCGCGATTAGAAATCCGGCAACCAGATCTTTCCACAGCATGGAAACGTCCATCACGAACGTCTGCGCGACCACCACCGGCGTTTGCGGATTGCGCAGTTTTTCCCAGAACGTTCCGCCTTCGACGGTGCCGTCGTCGTCGGTCACTTCGTCCAGGTGGCGGCGCGCTTCTTCGACGAGACGTTTCGGATAGGTCGCTTTGACGATCAGCGCCATGATCGCAACCAGCAGCACGCCGCCCAGCCACTCGGCTGCGGTGAACTGCCATCCCATGAGTAAGTACAGAATTACGCCGAGCTCGATCACGAGATTGGTGGACGCGAAAAGAAATGCAAGCGACGGAATCAGCCCGGCGCCTTTTTTGAAAAGCGTCTTGCTCAAAGCCGCGGCTGCGTAAGAACATGATGAACTTGCGGCGCCGTATGCGGTAGCGAGCGCGATTTCGCGGAGACCGTTTCTGCCGAGCTGCGCGGTCATGCGCTCCTTCGAAACCAGCGCTTGGATGAGGGCCGAAAGAAAAAATCCGAGGATCAAGCTCCACGCGACCTGCCAGAACATCCCCGCGGCGAGAATCAGTGCCTGGACGATCGCGTGGATCAGAGCGTTCCCCTAGAAGGGCGCAGACAATCGAAATAGGATGTTGCGTCCGCTTGAGATTTGCGTGGTGTTGAACCCATTAGCGATCTTGATGATGTACTGATGGTTCAACAGATTATCCACGTTCAAATCAAAGCCTAGCGAATGGTCCCCGTTTTTCCCCGCATCTTTCCCGAGCGCCAGGTTCACGGTCAAGTGCGCGGGAAGCCGGCCGGCGCCGCTCTGGAATTGCACCGGATATCCGGTCCCGTACTCGCCTTGAAGCGTGGCAAACCATGCCGCATGCGGGCCGAACCGATGCGTGTACGCGCCGTTGGCCGCGTAGGTTTGGTCGTGATCTTCGGGTTGGAGATCCGCCGCGGTGACCGGCCCGGGCGGACCGGGCGGAAAGAGAAACGTCGAGCCGGAGACTCCGGCAGCTTCGGCGCGCGACGCCGTTGCCGAAAGGAACCAGCTATCGGCAATTCCTTGCCGTCCTTGCAAACGGAGTTCGACGCCTTCGTCACGACCGATCGCATTATTGAATACGGCGAAGAGCGGCGTGTTTAGAAGCTGCGTGGTGTCGAGCACGTTGACGGCAGTTCGCATGAAGAAGTTCACGTAGCCGGTCATGGCGGGATCGAACGTGTGCGCGACGCCCATTTCAAAGTACGAGTCGCTTTCGGGTTTCAGATCGTACACCGGCACGTCCGAGCACCCCTGAAGCACGACGCAGGCTTGGCGCACGTCTTCCAACTGCGGAGCCGCGTACATGCGGCCATAATACACATGGACGACGTTCTTTTCGTCGGGCGCGATGTTGACGCCGATGCGCGGGCTGATCTGGTACCCGCTGGTAAAGCCGGTTGAGTGATCGTAACGCACTCCATAGTCCACCGACAGCGCGCGCGAAGGGGACCATTTGTCCTGGGCGTACAGCCCGATTTGCCAGCCGGGCTGCGAGACATCGGACGTGACCGTATCGAACGATGTCGAGCCTTCGCTCTGACTGAGCGTAGCGAAGACTTGGTGCGCGTTGAAGGTCTCGCGCGAGAAATCGGCGCCGACCTTTACGGCGTGATGTGCGGAAGCCCGGAACTGCGAGACGCGCAGGCCGGCATAAGTCGCGTAACGATTTTGACGTAAGCCCACGAGGTTCACAGGATTCCCGGTGACCGGGTCCGGCTGGGTTGCCCGCACGTCGTTTGCAAGGTCGCCATCGTAGGCGATCCGCGTGTAGCGGTACCAAGGAATGATCTGAAAGACGCCGTTGCCGTCCTTCGACGTCAGCGTCAGGTTGAGGTTGGCATACCGGTCGTACTCGCGCTGGACGTCGTCGGTTCCCGGCACGCTCACCACCGGATCGTTGGGATTGTTCGGGTCGGTGTTGATGGGAATCTGAAACTGAGCGAGCTGGTTAGAAAAGTCGAAGGCGAGCATCCCCCGCGGACCCACCGGCGCAATGAAGCGCAAGAATTCGTCGGATTGGGACGAGTTGTCGTGAATCGCGTTAAAAGTGGGCGCATCCACGCCGCGATTGGTGTGCTGGGTGTTCGCGTTGAGAAACAGCTCAGACGAGCCGAATTTCAACGCTTCGTCGAAGCTCGTGATTCCTTGGCCGTAATTTCCGCCGCCGACCGTGAACGTGCCTTGCGAAGGAACGCGCAGATCGCTCAGACGGCTGGTGACGATGTTGACGACGGCGCCTTGACGGCTTCCGCCATACTCCGCCGGAAAAGCGCCGGTGAAGATTTCCAGCGAGTCGATATTTTTCGGGTCAATGATTTCGGCGAAGTTCGAACTGGTCGCCTGCGGAATCGGCGCGCCGTCTAATTCATAGGTCAGTCCATGAAATCCATGCGCAACCGGCTCGTTATACGAAAAGCGCACGATGCCGGGCGCCGTTTGCACGATGCGGTCGAGGCTGTTGTTCGTCGGCATTGCGGCAAGCTGCTGGCGGCCCAGCATGGTGTTCGAAACGGGCGTGCCGGCGGCGCCGCCGCGCGACGTGATATTCAAATTGCCGATGACTTTGAGTTGACCCAGCGCCATGTTGACGGTCAAGACGGCATCGGAGGCAACCGAAACGCTCAAACTACGATCGGAAACGCCTGAATACGCCGCGGTCAATATGTAATCGCCGAACGGCACTTGCGAGAAAACGTAATTGCCCGCCGAGTCGGTCGTGGTGCGCAGCAGCGAGCCTTCACCCGTTAGCGAGAGATTCACATTGGCGCGCGGAGTGTTGTCGACCAGCACGTTCCCGCGCACGATTCCGGTAACGGCCGCGTTTGCGGGCAGCGCAATACAAAATAGGACGATGGCGCAAAGCGCCGGGATAAACATTTTCATATTTTTTCCTTAACGCAAGAAGATAGTGAATATGGCGCACGTCGCGCCGAGGGGTTGCGTTAAGCCGGCGGCGGCCGCGAGAAGAGGGGAGAGTAAGCCGGTGCGAGCGAGCCGGCTGGATGCGTCAGCCCGTCGAAGATTGTCGATCGTGGCGATGCGGCCGTCTGATTTAGCGTGACAAAAAACTCAAGTACGACATCGGCGGCCACGCGCGTGAATCCACGCCACACGACCGCCACAATACACGCTGCGAAACACACGGCGGCGAGCGAGGGGAGCGCCGGAATGGCATGCGGATGCTCGCGGAGCTCGATGAGTACAAACCAGGCTGCGGTGCTCGCGATCACGCTCGCATAAGAGGGTGCGAAGCGACCAATCCGTTCGCGCAATGCCGCCGCTAGCGCCGCCGTCACGGCCAACGTCATGCAAATAATCGATAGGTCGACAAGAACGGCGTGCGCGCCGCCGCCGGCGACGTGACCACCGTGGAAAACAACGGCATGCGCCAGGAAAGCCGCTGGTAGACCCAGCAACGCCGAAACGGCCAGCGCGCGCCGCATCATGGTGTGTAGATCACTTCCGTCATCATGCCGTCCATCATGTGGATGGCATTGTGGCAATGCAGCAACCATTTTCCCGCAGGCGAATCCGCGCGAAAGCGCCAGCTCAGTGTGCCGCCGTTGCCGCGCACCAGCGACGTGTCTTTCGCGAGGGGCCGCATGAGCGCCGCCCCGTCGATCTCGGTTACTTCGAACACGTGGCCGTGCAGGTGCATCGGATGGTCCATATCGGTCTTGTTGAGAAACTTGACGTTCACGATATCGTTTCGGTGAACGTAGATCTTGGGTGTGTTCGGGTACGTCTGCCCGTTGATGGTCCACCGCGAGCTGCCGTATTTGCCGTCATCGAGAGTGAAATCGTACTGCGCGCCGCTTAGCGGAGGCAGCGAACCACCCGTACCGCCCGCTTTTTCATACGTAAAATAATCCACGCCGTCCAACGATTGGGAGCTCGCCATCGGCGGAGCATTCTCCATGCCTTCAGTGTGCACGATCGCAGCTTGTTCATACGCCAGCGGATCGGTAGAAAGCCCTTGCAGCAGCCACGACCCCGGCGCGCTCACTTCGAACCACGCATCGTAACGCTCGGCCACACCAACACGGAGCGCGTCGACTTCGACGGGCTGCGGCAGCGGGTTACCGTCGCTGTGCGTGACGATCAGGCGGTGTCCCGCGAGCCGCACGTACCGCGTTTGCGTCGGGTTGGCGTTCAGTACGCGCAGCCGCACGTGCTGCCCGACCTTGACCGGCAGGCGTTTGGTGTTCGGATACGCCTCGCCGTTAATGCAGTGGGCGGTAAATGCGACCTCGTCGCCCATCTTGTCGTCCGGCGCCATCTGCATCAATTCGGGAGAACCGGGCGGATCGGTCATCGGCGCGTTGCCGACGCCCATCATTGCGGGTGGCACGGTCGCCATTTTCGGCACGTCGTGAAAAACGAGCGCAAACTCAGCGTCCGCACGCTGGTCGCGAGGATCTTCGACGACTATCATGCCGAAGAGTCCGCGCAGCAATCCGTCGCTGACGTGATCGTGGTACCAGCGCGTGCCGGGCGGATCGGGGGCAAACTCATATATAAAGGATGCGCGGGAGGGTACCGCCGGTTGAGTCACGCCCTCGGCGCCGTCCATCTTGTTTGGCAGAATCATGCCGTGCCAATGGATCGTCGATCCATGGCCGCTGTTGTTTATGAATGTGGCACGTAAGCGCTGGCCATGCACGATCCGCAGAAGCGGTCCGGGAATCGTTCCATTGAAGGCGAGTCCGGGAAAATTGAGGCCCGGCACCGGTGAATAGTGTAGCGGCGCAGCCGTGAGGGTGTAATCGACGACGTCGCTTGCGGCCGCCGCTGCAGGGAGCCCCGGCAACGCCACTACGAGCATTGCGCCGCCGCTTGCCTGCAAGAAACTCGAACGCCGCATTTATGATCCGACGTTCAAGGGGATGTCGAGCTCGTGCCCGTCGTACTCGATCTGCACGATCCATGGTCCGCCCATCGAGAATCCGATGCGCCCGGTGAACGTGTGCGGATCGCCGGGCGCCGGCTGGAGCTGCACTAAGTTTGTGTGGTGTGTGCCCGTGCCCATATGCATAACCGGCAGAACGCTAACAGTCGCGGGCGCGGTTCCCGGGAACGTCACGCTGATCATCGCTTGGTCGACCGGCGCCGCAGGCGAGAACGTCACGACCGGCAGCGTGTTGTTGATGCCGCCGTCAAGCGACGTCAGGTAGGCGACGATATCGCCGAGTTGCGCGTCGGTAAAACCGAAGTTAGGCATCGGCGCACGCGGATGGCTGATGAAGTCGGCAATCTGCACGTTTGACATATGGTGTTCGAGGCCGTAAAGCGCCGGTCCGATTCCGCCGCCCCGCAGACCTGCGCCGTGGCAGCCCGCGCAACCGTTCGACTGGACGAGTTTTGCGCCGTTATTTGAATCGCCCGAGCTCGCGGGCGCGACCGGCACCGGAACGGGACTCACCGCGGTCTGCGCTGCGAGGTTCGCGGGAACATCGTGAAAGTTCGATAGAATGCGGCTCCCGTTTTCCCACGGTCCCGCGTAGGCGAACCGGAATGAGATCTGCGGTTTTTGCGCCGGTCCCATGCGCGCCTCGCCGATGAGCGCGAGGTTCGGTTGGAAATTGTGGGAGAAATCGAAGACGTATTGCCGGTTCAGCGAATCGCTCGATGCCACGTCGTAGCGCACGAGCGCGTGATTCTGCCAACCGAAATCCCGCTCCGCTTCAAAGAAGTAACCGTTGAACGGAGCGTTCGTCAGGTTGACGTCCGGATTGCTGTCGTTCCCGCGATAATACATCGTTTGGAAATGCCAGCGGTTATCTTGATAGGAGAAATAGAGACCCTGACGCGTCCATTGGTCGCTGCTAAGAAAGTCGCCCGAATCCGGATCGAGGAGCGGAGCGTCGCCGCGCATCGCTACGACTCCGATTTCCCACGGCACCTGCATCCCACCGTACGAGACGTTCACGTCGTAGGCGCGTGGATTATTCGTTTTGTTGAAGTTCAAGGCGGTGCCGGTCGGGCCGCTGTTGGTAAGGTACGAGACGTTGTACATGAATTCGTTGGACATCCCGGAAAAAGCGACGCCCCAGCGCGCTTCAGCAGGGTTGAAAACGTCCTGCGCGTTCGTCTGTGTGGCCAGCAAGTAAGGCGAAAAACTCCACGCATGCGCGGGCATAAACGGGAAAGGCGTGTGAAATTTGCCGACCTGCAGAGAATTCGTGCCGCCGAAGAGGCCGTTCCAGGAAAGCCATACCTGCTCGGTCTTTCCAATCACTCCCGAATCGATGATGTGCTGCTCCGCATACCACGTGAAGTTTCTTCCGAGAAAGCCGCCGCCCAGCAGAGAAAGATCGCCCACCTGCGTCGAGCCCTTTTGGTCGGTCGTGCCCAACACCGAATCGAGATACAGACGAACCGAGATCGGCAGTGCTTGTTCTTGGGACCGGCGATTGAGAATTTGAAAGTTCGTCATCATCACCATCATCCCGTAGCGCGTCATGCCCGGGAACGTGGAGTGACAAGTTTCACACGAGACGCCTTGGCCATTGGCAAAAACCGGGATTGCCTCGGCCCGGGCGGTCAGGCCTGTTACGATGAGCGCACTCGCACACGTTGCGCGAATGACGGCAACGACAATGCGTTGCAGCATGTGGGGTACCTCCGTTTGACGCAGTCAGAAATGGAATTGACTACGCGAACGGAGGAGGACGTTGAAAACGGCTGTGCCCCGCGCTTGCGAACAGCGTGACCGAACGCGGCGCGGGCTCGCGGCAAACGAATGCCGCGACCTCTTCCAAAAGGCGCTGCAGGTAACGCTGGGCTTCATCCGTGCCGGCAATGCAGCGCGCCAGCAAACGGCTGAACAGTGAGAGCAGGTATGCGGCACACAACGCCGTCGCGATCTGCGTAAGGATGCCCGCCAGCGTGAGATGAAGCCCTTCGGCGCTTTCGGCCGTCGCGAACAGAGCGAGCTGCGCGAGCGCTAATCGCGGCCAGAGCTCGACCAGCGATCGTTCGATGCTGCTGTGTTTAAAGAACCCGGCGTACAGTAACGCGCATGCCACCAGAATCGCGCAAAGCGCAATCAGCGCGACGCTCGAGTTTTCGAGAGCCGAAGCAAACCAACCGTGCCGGGCATCGATCAGAGGACGGCCGGAAAGAGCGTAGCCCGCGGCATGTCCCACGAGCATCGACGGGATGACCGCCCCGAACCAAAGGGGCAGGCTCTTTCTCACGCCCAGGCCTTCGCTAGGCGATCCCCTGTCCCCGGCAACCGCGACCCCCTCGCGATTGGTTGGAGAAGGCGTGAAAGCACAAGGGGGGCTCCTCATCCGATGTCTAAGTGACCGGACCCCCCGCGAGTCCGAGCCCAAAAAATAGCCACGAAGGAAGGATCATGAGCGTCCGCCCCGTTGAGAATAGCGATACCGTCAATTTGGTGTGCGCTTTGCTGGTGCGCTATCCGGAGATCGCTTCGATCCGGTCGATGCCCGGCGAAGGGACCGTGTGTTTCACGTTTGCGATCGGCGCGCGCATGGATCGCGCGACGCAGCGCGCCACCGCCGAGGAGATCGAAGCGCACGTTAACGGCTTTCTGGCGTTATCGCGCGACGGCGGCGACCTGCGGGTGGAGTGCGAATCCGAGCGCGCCCACAGCTTCGTGCACGTGACGAGGGACCTCGTTACCTTTTCGAAGGACGAGCTGGGGATGCTCACCGCACTGTTTGCGCAGCGCTTTGGAGAGGCGCTCGTTCGCAATCCCGTGCCCGACGAACATCCCGATGAAGATCCGGCCGCGCAAGACGAGTTGGTGGAGTGCGCGATCGAAGCGCTGGCCGATCCGGCGCAATCGAAGAACTTGGTGGGATTCCGCGAAGAGAAACACGTGCTGGTCTACTTTTTGAAATCTCGAAAGAAAGCAAAGGCTCCGGCCCGCCGATAAAGACATTGAATTTGCTCCTGGTGGGCGACGTCGTCGGCTCGCCGGGACGCGAAACGCTCAAACGCTGCCTTCCGCTGGCGCGCGATCAATACAAGATCGACGCGTGCATCGCCAACGGCGAAAATGCCGCGGGCGGTTTCGGGCTGACGGCTCAAACGGCCGAAGAGATGTTCGAGACGGGCGTCGACTTTATCACCAGCGGAAATCACATTCTCGATAAGCGCGACTTCCGGACGTATCTGGAGTCTTCCGACCGCGTGATTCGCCCCGTGAACTATCCTCCGGGCGTTCCCGGCAGGGGCACCGGCACGTTCTCCGTCAACGGTTCGACGATCGGCGTCATAAACGTCATGGGCCGCACGTTCATGCCTCCGGTGGACGATCCGTTTCGAGCCGTGGATTTGGCGCTGGCGAATCTCAGCGCGCAAGCGCGCGTGATCGTCGTCGACGTACACGCGGAGGCGACCAGCGAGAAGGTCGCACTCGGCCGCTATTTGGACGGCAAGGTGGCAGCCGTGTACGGGACGCACACGCACGTCCAAACGGCGGACGAACAAATCTTGCCGGGCGGGACCGCCTACATTAGCGACCTCGGCATGACGGGACCCACCGGAGGCATCATCGGAATGGAGTCGGAAGCGGTACTCGACCGGTTCATCACGGGGTTTTCCGAACGGTTTTCGGTGGAGAAGGCCGGGACGAAACAGTTTTGCGCTGCGGTCGTAACCATCGACATGGACTCCGGGCGCGCGACGGAGATCAGGCGTATCTTTCAGCGAGGCATAGCATGATAGAGAATCCCGTAAAGCCCGTCATCACGAGCAACGTTCTCAAAGTTTCAGCCAAGAGCAGCCCCAACTCGGTAGCGGGCGCAGTGGCTGCCGTTCTGCGCGAGCGGCCCTCGGTCGAACTGCAAGCCGTCGGCGCCGGCGCCATCAATCAGGCTGTCAAGGCCGTGGCAATTGCGCGCAGCTACTTGGCGGGGCAGATGGATGTGAGCTGCGTGCCTTCCTTTATAGAGGTGCAAATAGAGGGCAACGAACGCACGGGCATCTCGTTGCTGATCGAGCGTCGCTTGGAAGGGGACGCCCAGCGCTAGTCGACTTCCACTCGCACACCTGCGAGAGCGACGGCACGCTCTCACCCCAGGCACTTCGCGACTTCATGCAGGCGCGCGGCGTGCAGATCTTCGCGATCACCGATCACGATACGCTGGCCGCGTTCGAGCAGCTCGAGCCGGTGGCGGGCATTCGCATCGTCACGGGCATCGAAATCAACGCGACGTACGAGGACAGCGAGGTCCACATTCTGGGTTATCGTTTACCGACGGGGCCGTCGCCGCTCACCGCGGTCATCGACGCAAATCGCGCGGCGCGCCGCGTTCGCGTGGGACGCATCGTCGCGCAACTCTGCGCGGCCGGTCATGCGATCAGTTTTGAAGACGTAGAAGCAGAAGCTGCGCCTAACGCGTCGCTCGGGCGGCCGCACGTCGGCAAAGTCCTCATCCGCAAAGGCATCGTCTCCGACATCGAAGCTGCGTTTCGCACGTTCTTGCGCCGCGGCACTCCGGGTTACGTTCCGTCAACGCACATCACGCCGCACGAAGCGATCGACGTGATCCTCGCAGCCGGCGGCATTCCGGTTCTCGCGCATCCCGGACGTTTGCGCGATGAATCGATCATCGGCGAACTTGCGCAGCGTGGTCTGCGCGGGATCGAAGTTTTCTATCCGACGCACGATGCCAATCGCGTGCATCATTTTCGCGAGATCGCGAGACGTTACGGTTTAGTGATGACCGGCGGTTCGGATTTTCACGACATTCGCTACAACACGCGCGGCGTGGGCATGGAGGTTGCGAAAGAAGATATTCAGCCGTTCTTAGATTTGCTCTGAAGCGCTTCGTTGACCGCTTTGCGCAAAGACGAAGCTAAGCTCGTGGCTTCGCGCTCGTAGCCTTCGAGCGTGGCGCGCTGCTCGGCGACTTTCGCTGTGTCTTTCATGAAGCGGTGGTTGATCTTCACGTTGTAAGCGCAGCCCATTAGGCCGGCGTGCGCGAACTCGGCGGCGCAGCCCGCATCGCTGACCAGGTTGACGTTTCCAAGTGCGAGCGCGTTCGCGCTCAGGTGCAAGGCGTCCAAAGCAAGCTGCATTCCCTCGAGCGGAACCTCGGCGGCCTCGGTCAGAGCGGCCTGGCGCTCGTCGCCCCGTGTCGCCATGACGCGTTCGAAGGCGCGTTCGTCGCGCCGGCTGTGCTCGATGGCGCGTGCCCGCAGCGCGTCGGCGCGCTGGGCGAGTTCGTCATTTTTGGCGATGCGCGCCACCATTGCGACCAGCGCGCAGGCGGCGGCTGCGACAATCATCGCAGCGCTTCCACCGCCCGGCACCGGCTCGGCCGAGGCCAGGCGCGTCAAGTATTCGTCCACGCACGCCTCATTAGGTAGCGGGGCAGGCAACTCTTGTGGCAGAATAATGCGAGTCACCCCACCAGAGAGGATTTTAACTTGCCAGTACTCCAGGAGCACGGCGTGCGCGGAGACGTGAAGGATCGCGCCCTAGCCGAAACCGGACGTTCGCGGATCGCTTGGGCGGCCGCATATATGCCGGTACTCGCGCAGATTCGCGAACGCTTTGCCGCGCAGAAGCCGCTGAACGGCGTCCGGATCGGCGCGTGCTTGCACGTGACCACGGAAACCGCCAATCTCATGCTCGCGCTGCAAGCGGGCGGCGCCGAGATCGCGCTGTGCGCCAGCAACCCGCTTTCGACGCAGGACGACGTTGCCGCAGCGCTCTGCGAGTTCGGCATCCCGACGTTTGC
>JAAXMC010000054.1 GCA_013036315.1 Vulcanimicrobiota bacterium | reverse complement strand
GAGCGCTTATTTCGCGTAGCCTTCCTCTTAGACGCGGATGCGCTCTCGCCGATCTTGGGAACGCGGATCTCTTCACCGTCTTGCACGAGCTCGGCCAGATTCACGGCCGCCCGGTCGGCTTGGGCTGTAAAACTGCCCGCCTTCCGCACCGCGTCGTCCGCGCGAGCTCCGGGCGGAACGCGGTAAAGGCCGGCGTTGCGCACTTCGCCGGCAACGTAGACGACGAGCTCCGCGGCTGGTGGCCTCGACTTCGCTCCCCCGGTGTCATGGTGAGCTTGTCGAACCACGGCCGAGCCGGGTCGAGGCCCGCTGGAGCTGCCCATCATCACTGACGGCGGCGACGGAGCGGGATGGAGAACCGCGAGCGCGACCAAGATTGCGCCGGCCGCGATGGCTGCTACTATCTTCACGCGACACATTCACGCTTTGCCGCGCGCGAGGAAAGGGTTAGAGCGCCCCGGCCCTATATGGGCATCCGATGGCCGAACCGTACGATTATCGATCCGTCGAGCGGAAGTGGCAGCAGCGCTGGGACGAGCAGCGCATCTTTGCCGCGCGCGAAGACGCGGCCAAGCAAAAATATTATGCACTCGAGATGCTGCCGTATCCGTCGGGCGATCTGCACATCGGGCACGCAAAAAATTATACGCTCGGCGATGCGATTGCGCGCATGATGCGCATGCTGGGATACAACGTCATCCATCCGATGGGTTGGGATGCTTTTGGGCTGCCCGCGGAAAACGCCGCGATCGCCCACGGAGCCGATCCCAGCGATTGGACGCGCGCGAACATCGCAAATATGCAGCGTCAAGTACGCTTGATGGGGACCGGTTACGATTGGTCGCGCGAAATCACGACCTGCGACCCCGAATACTATCGCTGGAATCAGTGGCTTTTCTTACGCCTCTACGAACACGGGCTCGCGTACAAGCGCGAAGCTCCTGTAAACTGGTGTCCGCACGATCGCACCGTGCTGGCGAACGAACAGGTGATCGACGGACGCTGCTGGCGCTGCGAAAATTTGGTCGAACGCCGCAACCTTTCGCAATGGTTCTTGAAGATCACCGAGTACGCCGAGCGGCTGCTCGACGATCTCGAAATATTGGAGGGATGGCCCGAACGCACGCGCACCATGCAGCGCAATTGGATCGGGCGCAGCGAAGGCGCACAATTCACGTTCGCCGTCGAGAACTCGGAAGAAACAATTAGCGTCTTCACCACGCGCCTGGACACGCTGTTCGGCGTCACCTATCTCGCGGTCGCGCCGGAGCATCCGGCCGTGGCAAAGATCGTCACGAAAAAGGCGCGCACTGCCGTCGAGCAATTCACGCAAAGTTTGCAATCCAAGTCGGAGCTCGAACGCACGAGCTTGATGGAAAAAGAAGGCGTTTTTACCGGCGCGTATGCCGTCAATCCGCTCTCGCACGAACGCGTGCCGATCTGGGTGACGAATTACGTGCTGGCCGAATATGGCACCGGCGCGGTCATGGGCGTCCCCGCGCACGACCAGCGGGATTTCGAATTTGCGCGCAAACACGCTTTGCCGATCGCACAGGTGGTGGCACCTCCCGGCGCGGACTTGGGCGCGCCCTTGCACGAGGCATATCTCGAGGACGGCCGTTTGGTTGCCAGCGGCGACTTCACCGGCATGTCGAGCCCGCGCGCGCGCGAAGCGATCGCGGATCGCTTGGTTGCCCTCGGCGCGGGCGCACGGCAGGTCAATTTCCGCATTCGCGATTGGCTGGTCTCACGGCAGCGTTATTGGGGCACGCCGATTCCCATCGTGTACTGCGAGCGATGCGGCGAAGTGCCCGTGCCGGACGATCAACTTCCGGTGCTGCTGCCCGCAAACGTGCCGGTCACCGGCGAAGGATCGCCGCTGGCAAACGATCCGGCGTTCAGCAACACGACGTGCCCCAAGTGCGATGGCCCCGCCAAGCGCGAGAGCGATACGATGGACACGTTCTTCGAATCGTCGTGGTACTATCTTCGCTACCTCGACCCGCACAACGCGAGCGCGCCGTGGGATCAGGAGATCGCGCGGTACTGGATGCCGATCGATCAATACATTGGCGGCGCCGAACACGCGGTGCTGCACCTGCTGTACTCGCGCTTCTTCTATAAGTTCTTTCACGATCGCGGCTGGGTAACCGGCTCGAACGAGCCGTTCACGCGCCTCTTCCACCAAGGCATGGTGCTTTATAACGGCGAGAAGATGAGCAAATCGCGCGGCAACGTGATCGGCATCGATGAAGTCGTCGAGAAGCGCGGCGTCGACGCCATGCGGCTGTTTTTGCTCTATGTCACGCCGCCCGAAGACACGAGCGACTGGACCGACGAAGGCATCAACGGGCGCGTGCGGTTCGTCAACCGCGTTTGGCGCGCGTGCGAACCGTTCTTGGACCATGCGAAGAGCGCGAACGTGCGCGCGCTCCCGCCTGCCTCGAGCGAAGAGGAAAAGACTTTGTTGCGCGCTGTGCACGTCGCGGCAAAATCAGCCGTCGACGAAACGCTCTCGCGGCGCTTCCATTACAACACGACGGTTGCCAAACTCGACGAATACGTGAACGCGCTGATGGCTCTCGAACAGGCTGCGCCGGACTCGCCGGCCGTTGCGTACGCCGTCCATGCGCTGCCGCTCATCATGGCGCCGTTTGCGCCGCACCTGGCGGACGAGTTGTGGGAGCGCATGGGCCACAAGACGTCGGTCCATCTGGAAAGCTATCTTGAACCCGACATGCGCGCGCTCGCGGTCGACACGGTCACGCTGGTCGTGCAAGTCAACGGTAAGATTCGCGCGCGCCTGCAAGTGCCGCCCGGAACCAGCGAGGACGACGCGTTTGCCTTGGGGCTCGAGCAACCGGCGGTTCAAGCGCAGCTAGACGAAAAACGCATACAACGGCGAATATTTATCGCCGACAAGCTCTTAAATATCGTCACTGGGTGAGGACACATGCTTGCTATCGTTCTGGCGGCGATCGTCGCCGCGGCACCGTCACCGGCACCGACGCCGCACCTCAAAGTCATCGTCACCGTTAAATCGACGACTTTTTGTACCGCCGTTCGCAACATGGCGGTGCCCATCGGTTATGTGACCCGGCGCAACGAGGAAGCCTTCGGAGCGATCGATCACTCATTGCTCAAATTCTTGGAAGGTGTTCGGGGCGTCTCGGCAGCCAACGTCTCAGACATGCAGTCGCTCGAATCGGAACTGGACGATACGGACATCTACACGCCCATGAGCACGCTCAGCGTCATGCAGATGCAAAAAATTTCCTATGAGATTTTTCAGAACCTGACGCTCGAGGACCAAGTCATGGATCGCTCCTTGAAACAGTATCCAAAAGGCGCGTCCCCCACTGTCGACGCTCTTCGTCAGCGCATGCAGAATCTTATGGATCTGCAGCGCGGCCTCGCCAATCAATACGAAGAATTTAATTCGATTTATTTAGATAACATGGGCAGGGGCAAGTTTACCGACGACGCCGCATCGTTCAAGTCGCTGTTGCGCAATACGATCCTCGGACTTTCGTCGGCGTTGGCTGCGGCGCACCGCGAGAGCGACCCAGAACTTTTGCCGCAAGCCGACGCGCATGACGTGGCGTTCAGCGGAAGCGTTGCGGGCATCGTCAAGGAGCTGCGGCTGCAAGATCTCGCCTTTTCAAACGAGATCGTCACCGCCGGCGACACCTGCGGGATTTGAAGCTACCGCTTCGATAATCGACTCCGCTGCCGACGTCGGAATAACGCGGACGGCATGCAGGCCGGCCCGCGCAAACAGTGTTTCGAATTCCACGCGTGAGCGTTCGCGGCCGCGCACGAGCAGAAGCATCTGCGCGTCGGTCAAGTTTCCGGCGCTCCAGCGGTTGGGTTTGTCGCCCAGGACGGTTTCAACGATAAGCACCCGCCCATCCGCCGGCAGCTCCTTGCGAACGTTGGAAAGGATCTTGATCGCCCGTTCGTCGTCCCAATTGTGCAGGACGTGACTCAGCACGTACGTTCTTGCGCCGGGCGGGACGCGATCGAAAAAATCTCCTGCCTCGACGCGAACCCGGGCATACTCTTCGCCCAGAACGTGTGGGGCGTGCGAAATAGCGCCCGGCAGATCGAACAGCACACCTGTAGCGTTTGGATACGCTCGCAGGATCGCGCGTAACACCAAGCCCGAACCACCGCCGACGTCGGCGACCGGGGAAGTCTGCGAGAAGTCGTATGCGTTTGCTACCGCCGCACCATAAAGCGGCGCAACCGACGTCATCGCGCTGTCGAACAGCTCACCGACTTCAGGATGCGAGCTTGCGTATTCGAAAAATGTGCTGCCGTGGACGATTTCGAATGCCGGCACGCCGGTGCGCAGCGTCTCATCCAAGCGCTCCATCGGGCCCAACTGCCATGCCTCACCCGCATACCGAACGAAATCTGCCACGCTTTCCCGCGTGTCGCGCGCGGCGTAGCGTCCGATCCGCGTAAGTTCAAATCGCCCGCCACGCCCCTCGCGCACGATGTCGTAACCGGAAAGCAAACGCAGGACGCGCCGCACGCTTTGTTCGTGCAGGCCGAGATCGCGCGCCAGCTCGCCCGGCGTCGCCGGATGTTTCGCCAGCCGATCGGCGACGCCGACCTTTATGGTCGCGCGCAGCGCGAGTGCCGGCCATATCGCCGTCGCCAGTTCCAGCATTGCAAGCTGCGGCGGAAGCACTCGGCGCCGCAGAGACGCGCCCCACATCACGAACGGCGTCGCCGCGCGCACGAGCGCGAGTGGGATTTTCACCGGCTTACCGGCAGCGCGTCCTTAAAGTACTCGTACGTTTCGCGAATGCCGTCGCGCAGCTGCGTGCGCGGTTCCCAGCCGAGCTCTTTTTTCGCAAGCGCATAATCGAACTGCGCGTCACGCGCATCGCCCGGGCGTTTCGGAGCATGAACGATCGGCGCTTCGAAACCGGCCACTTCGGCGAGCTGCCGGTAAATCTCGTTCACGCTCGTGCGCATGTTGGTGCCGATACAGTACATGCCGCCGCTGCCGCGGTCGAGCGAGGCGATGTTGACGTCGGCCACGTCGCGGACGTAAACGTAATCGCGCGTTTGCTCGCCGTCGGAATCTATGCGCACGTCTTCTTTGGCCAAGAACTTGCCGATGAAGATCGCGATGACGCCGGCTTCCCCGTTGGGATCTTGGCGAGGACCGTACACGTTGCCGTAACGCAGCGAGGTGAAGTCCAAGCCGCGCTCGTTCTGATAGAAACGCAGATACTGTTCGCCGGCCATCTTCGTGATGCCGTAGGGCGATTCGGGCCGCTGTGGAGTGCGCTCGTTCATCGGAAACCGCTCGGGGGTTCCAAACGTCGCGCCGCTCGAAGCATAGATTATTTTCTTCACGCCGTAGCGCACCGAGTTTTCGAGCACGTTGAGCAAGCCGGTGACGTTCACTTGCGCGTCGTAGACCGGATCGCGCGAGCTAATCGCCACGCTGGCCTGCGCCGCGTGATGGCTGACGATTTCCGGCTTGAACTCCTGGAAGATTCGCGTGATGGCTTCGTCGCGGATGTCCATGTGAACGAAGAGCGCGCGCTGCGCGACGTTTTGGCGCCGCCCGCCGCCGTGCTCCCACAATGCGTCGAGCACCAGCACTTCGTGGCCGGCGGCTAAGTACGCGTCGGCTATGTGTGAACCGATGAATCCGGCCCCGCCGGTGACCATGATGCGCATTGCAGCTCCCTTTAAATTCTTCCAGCTCGTCGCAGTTGGATTACGTCGTGGAACGTTCCCCGCTACTGCTTTTGGGGGCCGCGGCCGCGTTGGGCGCAGCCGCCGTACAACCTCTCCCCTCCGAACTGCGTCTGTTGACGCTGTGCGGATGTATTGCTCTCTGTGCATGGATTGCACTTGCCCGTGCGCGGCTTGGGCGGCTTCGCGCGTTCGCCGCGCTCGCCCTGGTCGCGGGCTGGACCAGCGCATTCTGGCATGCGCAAGCGCCGGTCGAATCGTTCCCCGAGCGAACCACCCGTTTTGCATGCACGGTGCTCGACGGCGGCGCTACGCAGAACGACTTCTCGGCATTTACGTGCGCAGCCGATGACGGAATCAAGCTCGCCGTTGCGACACGCGCTGCACCTCCGCGCGCCGGGACGCGCGTGCTGCTTCGGGGGCGCATCGAACCTTTCGATCTGCCGCGCAATCCCGGCGAACCCAATCAAAGGCTGATCGAACGCGAGCGCGGGATCGCGGGGCACGTAAGCAACGCGCAGATCCTGCGCAGCTTGCCGCCGGTACCAGTAACGTTGGATGTCGCGCTCGCAGATGCGCATGCCTGGGTACTCGCGCAGCTGCGCGCGCGGATGCCGGAACCCTCCGCGACGATTCTGGCGGGCGAGCTGTGGGGCGAACGGGCTTCGCTGCCGCCCGAGCTGCGCGCGGAATTCCAAGAGACCGGCACGGTGCACGTGCTGGTGACGGCGGGCTTACATCTGGGCGTCGTCGCGGCGCTCGTGCTGCTGCTGTTGCGCGGCTTGACCGCGCCGCGCGCCGCCGCGTGCGCGATCGCGATGGCCGTGATCTGGAGTTATGCAGTTTTCAGCGGGTTTCATCTGCCGGCAGTCCGGGCCGCAACGATGATTTCATGTGCGCTCGCGGCTTACGCTTTCGGACGCGCCACGCGAGCTTGGAATGTATTCGGCGCTGCCATACTGGCGATAGCGATCTGCGATCCGCAAGCCGTGCAGAGCGCTTCCTTTGCAATTTAGCAGCCTTGCATGGCAGAATCACGTCGGCGGTCAACGCACTGTAGCCATTAACAATCTCATGTCCGTGAATAGCGCCGGTGCTCGTGTCGAAATTCTGAGACAACGCCTGCACAAGCATCACACCTGTCAAGCCGCCTTTTGGGCGCATCGGCTTCGCCATCGAGGGCGGCGGAACAAATGGAGGCTCGCCCTGAAAACGCAGGACCTCCGGTCGCAACAGCGTTGCGTGCAACGCAAATCCCTGCTCGGCTTGCCGGTTGGCGATTTCCCTGTCGTCAGTGCGAATAACGATGACATTTTTTCGTTCCTCAGGTTGCAAGAGCGGCATGACCTGATCGAGCACGCTTTGATCGTCAGATTTCAAAGCGCCGTCTATTCGATCTTCGCTAAAAAGTGTTTCGTTCGCATAAACAAGTTTGGGTGAATGATGCGCGCAATCGGAAATAAGCAGGGCCGCGCAGGCGCAGACAGGCAGCATGAGCCGCCGTACTAAATGCCAGCGATTTCTGTGGTCAGATAGCGCCATCTTTATTGCCTTTTCAAAGCCAATTTGCCGTGCATTGCCAGCTCAGTGATTTACGGAATCACCCTGATATTTCTACTTCTTTTTCCTTGGCTTTGGTGCCGCGCGATGCGGCTGCGGATCGTTCCTTTGATCGTCAAGTATTCGCGCCGCCATGCTTTTGATGTCTTGCCTGCTAGCTGTTTCTGGCTTCTTAATGACGCGCGCTGCTACCTTAACGATGCGCGGTTGCGGTTTTTCTTTTTCTGCCACTATTTTGACTCCAATCACCTTCTTGCAGTATGACGAACTTAAAGGCGAACGCTATCCGCCAGCTGCGCCAGACGCTCCGCCTGCGACTTGAACGGCTGCTGAAAATAGGGTGTTCCAACCCAATCCCGCAGTGAAGATCGGGATGACTTGAATCCACCACGGCTTTGTCGGATCGAATGCGCTCTTATAAACCGCCGGAAAAGCGACGATTGCAATAATAACGGACGCCCCAAGCCAACCCCAAAAGCCAGCAAGAGCCCAGTGCCCAGTTTTTTGGTACGTTGCAAAAAGCGGTTGAACTATAACGCCGGCTAGCAGCGCAAACCACTGAATCCAGGCGTTTGTTCTTGCGTTACCTTGCCCGTCACCGGGTGGGACAGGCGATGCGGATGTTCGCTCCGACGGAGCAAGGTCCGACACGAGACTGAAATAATTCATGAATCCTCCTTTACTCGAAAAAGAGTATCTAAAATGCGATCGTCAGGCCATCGTGATAATGGACTCGACGCTACCGATGGACACTAGGTGAGGAAACTCCGGTTAAACGCGGGAATGGCTTAACCACCCATCCAGAATCATATGAGAAACCGTTGCCCAAAGGCTCTGGTTTGCTCCTCATAATGTACTGGTCAAAATAAATTGCAATGGCCAAGTGACCGTAAACATGCGCGGTCGCCTGATACGTTGGAGGGCTGTACGAAGCGAAGAGTCGTTCCACCGCGTAATCCGCATTGTTATAGGGAATGTCGGCTAGCAAGGCGGAGATTGTGCTACTGTCGCTGTCCTGCACCGTGATCGCGCCCTCAAAATGACAATCGCAAACAACTCCGACTGCGCTTGCTCTTCCGACAAGACTCGCCTTTAATGACGGGCCGACCGTCGTGTAAAAACCCGCTGAATCTGCCTCCAGATCGTACTTCAGGTTTGCATTGCCCTCGATTGCCAACGATGCACTCACTGACGTACTTCCGACTGGAAGCGGAATGTTCCAGGACTGCGTGTGACTCCATAGCGTCCAGTTGATATCTTTCTTAGGGTCACCTGAGTACGTAATGGACGATTTCCCGAGATTGTTCGTCGCTTTGTAAGTCTGCTTATTCGGAAAGGCGGCGCCGCCGAGGTCAATCTCCGTTGCGATTTGGGCATTCTTTTCGGTCGGCACTACAACACTCGCCGTACCTTCTATGATCGATAGCGGCGGGCGATTGAGAAATGTCACGTCAAACCCCGTTTTTAGCGAGACTTGAAAACCGCTCGCCTGCGCGCCAAAAGCCGGAGTTACCGTGAAGACGCCCTGCGCCGACGCGGGATTTCCAAAAGCAAATTTGCTTTGCGAGAAGATCGGTGGGATTGGAGAAGCGCTGGCCGCTTGCTGCACCAGATTTCCAAAAGCCAGCGAACAAATATCTGCTTTCGAGGCTGTGCGAAACCCCTGTATTTTAGCCCACTGCGCGGTCATCTCGCTCGCAGGATCCGAAACCTGGGTGGACGAGGCGCAAGTCGCGTTCGGCGTTTTAGGTTCCGCCACGGTCACGTTAGAAATACTGGGCCGCGAAGCGGGAACTTCGGCCCGGCCTGCTGCTCGGCCACTCAGGTCATCAAGGGTGACCACTGTGTTCGGGCCAAGCTGGCGGCCCGTGCGATTGAAATAGATCTTCTCGATCTCAATGATCTGTCTGGCGACTTGGTTGGCATCAACGGTTTTGTGAGTATACGGATCCGTAAAGTATGCGGGTTTCATTTGTGCGCTCAGTGGTTTAAGTTGCGTACTTGAGATCGAAAACAGAGAGAACCCCCCAGCTCGACTTGCATTCTGAATCCGTTCGAATGCTTGATCAAGGGCCGCTTTTACTTTGGGCGGCAGCTTCGGATTCAGTTGTGACGGTACCGGCATCGTTTCAGGGGCCGCGTTCGCAGTCCCGGCAAGGAAGAAAGGCGAACACGTAATTGCCATAAGCAAAACCGTCGTTGGGCATTTCATGCTTGACCTCCAAGATTGATTTTCGCGGCGTAGGTTAATCGCCCCAAACAGTCGCGGGCATTCCCGCAGTCACGAATAGGCCGACCAGCCTCCTCAGAACAGCCGGCCCACCCTCAAGAAAAGGCCAGTTCCGGACGACAAGGGTCCTGGTACTAGGTCTTTTGTACCGGGACTTCCTTCTTCGTTTGCCGTAGGCCGTATCAACAAATCTTCGAACTCCTCTTGCGGGCGCCACTTGGGTATCGGAACGCTTCCCTACGGAAGACAGGCGACTATTTTCGCACTGCGAAAGAACCGTGCCGCGCGGCCGTGCCGCCGCTCTATGAGAAAACTAAGCGCAAACCGGCGCATTCGGATTTGGGTTTGTGTTAGTTCGAACGCATCAGATGCAGGTCTGCTGCTTGCCGCACTGATGAACTCTGAGGCCTTAGGAACGTGCCGGAACTGGACATTCCGATGCACCTATCAACTAAGTCATTTGTATGGACAGCACAATGCTTCGTAAGAAACAATGGCATCTTCTTTTATGCATATTAATTTCGTTTATCGTAGCGTCGTATGGGATTCACCGTATCTTGAGCGCCTACGAGCGGCCCTCGGCAGTTACGTATATACAGCAGTCAACGGAGAACAATAACTTAACGAGCGCCCAGGTCGCAATCGAGGCGCAATTAAATAACGCAACCGTACAACTCGGAAGCTTCGATGAAGTAGCTTCGGCCACTCGCATAGATATTGCAGATTTCTTTCAGCCTAATGGTACTAAAACTACGATAAGCGTCATCGAAGGCACGTTTAAGTCTGGTCAGATCGCACCACCATCGAAATGGGTGCATCTTGGGCATGCACTGTGGTTGCTCAGCTCTGTTGACGAACGGCAACGCCCCAGCAGCGGAAGCATCAGCAAATTGATATATGCGGGCTGCGGTCTTGCGAGATCCCCACGCGATTTTCGATCACTTGGCTTGGGAGACATCGACGAGCATCCGTGTAAAGGTCCCTACAAATTATATGGGATAGCCGATGTTGTAAACATGGCCCTCGTCCTTAGCAAGAATCCGCACAGCAGCCACGCTCCTTGCAAATTGGGTCCGCAGTATGTTCAATGCATCAAAGATGTACTCGCAACGTCTTTCAGGCGAATTTTTCAGCGTGCGGATCGGGGACCACAGCTCGACGGTATCATCATTCCGCCGCTCACCACAGGCGGACATCGTTTACCGAAGGATATTTTTTACGAATCTCTCGAGACTGCAATGTGGCAGGCCTTGGTTGTTACAACAGAGTCTCAACGGGCGCAGCTCCCGAGGCATATCTATCTGCAAGTGTGGTCGCGTGATAGGCCCGGCGAGTGGGATAGGGCCTCATCAGGGATTTCCCATACGATCGGCGATCTCGCCGACAACTGGAACGATCGGTACCAGAATAATGACGCTCCAAAGTGGGCGCCATTAGCCGGGACCGCCCTGGGCCTTGGACTCTTACTGGCTTTCTCGTTGCTCTTCGCGAGAAGGCCTGAGTTTGCAGCCGTGTATTCAAATTCTCCGTATTTGATTGTTTTTGCTTGCTTTTTTGCGCTCGTGGGCTTCATCGCATCGTTAGACACCTTGTTCCCTTCTTTCGCAACGGAGTCGCATACTTGGATCAGATTCATAATAGGTGTAGCCTTCGGCTTGCTGTCGGTACCGCTGCTTCGTTCTGTACGCTTCGATGGCGCTCCCGAAAAAAGATGAGCCTCCGGTGTTATGTGCCACCTATGGACCCAATGATTAGGCCACGGTTTTTCCTGGCGGCTGTCCGTGGGACCGTTGCGTTACTCGGGAACGGCGGAGTATGGTGTGATCGGCGATTCCATGCTTTTGTTTCGTCGAGATCTTGCCAACTATTGTTTGCCAACATAAATAAGGAACTCTTGACTTGCAATTATCTCTGATGAGTTGCTTACAGTATCGAACGACTCGAACATGCGCCACCTAGGGGCGCGCTAAAATTTGATAACGATTAAAGAGAAAGTGCAAAAATGCGAACAACGCTAACTTCTATCGTATTTCTAACGCTGATCGCGGCGCCCGTCGCCAGTCACGGCCAATCCGCGCGGGTCATGCAAACGACCATATCGGGAGCGCAGTCCATTGTTGTGCTCACCGGCAAGGTGAGCGGGTCGGTGAACGGCCGGCTGACCTCATTGTCAGGCGCGGTTGTCGAGCTGCGAAACGGCGCGGGTGTGCACGCAACTGTCGCGAGCGTGATTTCCGATCCCGGTGGAATCTACACGTTCACGAACCCCGACCCCTCGACAGGACAACCCGCCGACATTCCGGCAGGCCATTACACATTGTACGCCGCGTATCGCGCGCCCGAACGACAAGTCGCGACGATCGATTTGAGGGCCGACCGCACCTCCCGGCATGATATCGCGCTGGGGAAACTCAAGCGCGCCGGGGGCGCAGCCCCGCCGATGGCGAGGCCCGAATTCTACGTGACGGATCGCGAAGCGCAACTGAACGTCGGAGATGTTTCGAAACAGTTTCTCGACAAACGCATCAACGATCCGTGCGGCGCTCCTACTGATTGCATGATGCATTACGGTATGGTAGTGCCGTTGGGCCCGATACTGACCAATCCGGGAAGCAACAAGAATGCCGGCAGTGTCGACGGGCTGCTCACGATGCTGCAAGTCCAATACCCCGCGCCGAAAAGCGCCCTCATCTTCATCCATGGTTACAATAACAATTTCTTCGACCCGTATCTTACGGCCGCCACATGGTTAGCGTCGTACGATCCATCAATGCCGGTGATCCTGTACAGCTGGCCGTCGAACCACTCTGTCGTTAAGTACATCGACGACGAGACGAATAACACATGGTCTATGGGTCACTTTCGGGACTTTTTGGTAGCGCTGCTCAACGATCCGCAATCTCCGCCAACCATCCACATACTGTCGCACAGCATGGGTAATCGCCTGACCATCGCAGCGCTTGAGTACATCGCTAGCGCGCACCTACAAACGCGCAACCACATCGGACAGGTGATTTTCGCGGCTCCAGATGTCGACTCGGGAACATTCTACGAGGACATCCCAAAAATTGCCGCAGTGGCCGACGGGGTCACCATCTACGGGAGCACGCACGATCAGGCGCTGCGCCTATCCAGGCAGTTGCATGGGCATTGCCGCGCCGGGTTGGTCGGCTGCGAATTCGACGTACCAAACCTCCAAAACGTCAACGGCATAGACGCCTCGCTTTTCCACTGTGATTTCCTGGGGCACGGTTACTGGAGCGCGAGCTCCACGATGCAGGCCGACATCGTCGCGCTTCTCGCGCATGGCGTGAACACTCCCAGCCAAGTGAGACCTAATCTTACGGCATCGGGAGCATCGATGTACTATTTTAGTACGGCCGCTAAGGATGACACCGCGTGCGCGAACCTACCGAAGAATTGAAGGTCGCTCCGATGCTCCAGATTCGAAGAATTCCGAGGAGCGGCTGGGAACACGCGTCCTGGCATGTCAAGAGCTTCGGATCACTTACGACCGGACCATTAGGATAAGTCATTGAGTCTTTCAATCCCAACCTGAAAATCCGTGACGTACGAAGGCCAGCAACAATCCAACTGGTGCTGGGCCGCATGCGGCCGCATGGCGGCGAGCGCTTCTGCAAGGGCCGCGCCGGCGCAATGCGTGATCGCCGGCCAATTCCTGGGCGCAAGTGGCTGTTGCGTGAACGGAAGCTCTCCGCAATGCAACCAGACCCTGCCCGAAGACAGCGTGGGCGCGCTCTTCAGTTCTCTAGGCTTGACCGCTGCAACGATTCCCCTGTCTTCGCGCGCGCTAGTGCAAGCGTTGAGCGCCGGGGGGCTAGTGCTATTGATGTTCGATTTGGGCAATGCTTTCCACTACGCACTATTGACCGGATACGACGCGGTGGAAGCAATCTTTCGCGCTGCCGACCCACGGTACGGAGAATTTCCTGCGTCTGCGGATCAAATCGCTTCGGGATACGGACAAGGTTCGCTTGTACGCGCGTGGCGCATCACCTCGCAATGATATCCTTGGATTTCATGAATCCGAGCAACCCTGTGAGAGCCAGGCTTACACTGTTTGAACTCCGGGCGATGCGCTCGCTCGAAACGCTCATCCGTACTCTCGCATCATCCGACTAGTCGAGAAGCCAATTAGGCAAGGAGGCCCCTGTTACGGAGCCTCCTCGTGGCTGGCGCGCTGCGACGCCGGGTGAAGTACGCCGCGGCACCAGACATCTTTTTCGCGGCCGTTGCATATGCGCCGCCGTGGGCGCACTCCATACGTTGCCAATACCCGTTCGACATACGCTTGCGTTTCGGCGTACGGCGGCACGCTACCGTATTTGTCCACAGCGCCCGGCCCCGCGTTGTACGCGGCCACGGCCAGCCTCACGTTTCCGTGGTAGCGCTTGAGTTGCGCGTGCAGATAACGGGTGCCGCAGTCGACATTTTCAAACGGATCGAAGGCGTTACTAATTCCGCATTCAGCCGCCGTTGCGGGCATGAGCTGCATTAGCCCTTCAGCGCCGGCGCTGCTGATGGCGGCCGGATTGCCGGCAGATTCAGCCATGACGACTGCTCGCACCAAGCCGCTTGGCACTGAGTATCGCATCGCCGCCGATGTCACAACGATCTGCAAGCGAGCCGCACTAAGCGGGCCGTGCACCGGCGGGAGAAACCCCGACCCGCTGCATCCTGCCAGCAAACTGAAAAGCAACGCCACCCGGAAGCTTTTACTCATGGTCGTATTCCTTAAGTTACCTCCGTCTTTGTGAACCCGTGGCCGTTGACGTGCGCGCCACTACGCTGACTGGAATAGGGATCACCGCTGACGTGCCGTCGCTTTTGCTCGCCGTCAACGTCAGTTGAATCGTCGCGTTGGGCACCGGCAACCCGACCAATGTAAAGGGAAACGTGGCGGACCACTGACCGGCGCCGCTCTGCGCAATTGATGTCTGCACGCCGTTGTAACTCAGTGTGAGCGCGTTGACGTTGCTCGTCGTGATGGCATTGAGCGTGACAGGCGTCCCATATGAGACGATCGTCGGCGAGAGGGATGCGTAGAAAATCTGCACCGCGTCGCCTGGACCAGCGAAATTATTGGGTGGGGGTGACCCAAACGTGAAGACATTAGCTTGCGCGAACGCGGAAGGCATTGGCACAGGCGTGGGCGCGAGCACGCTCATCGGCGTCGGTACGCGTCGCGGAAGCGGCCGGAACGACTGCGGGATCGCCAGTGGCCGCATCGTCGGGATGGGCAAACGTTGGATGAACGACGCAGGCGTCGGTAAAACCGCGCCCGGTTGTAGAGTCGGCAATGGCTGGGGTGTCGGAACGGTTTGTATCGGCGCAGCGGGATAGACGCCGTCGGGCGCGCCCGGCGTCACCACGTGCGGCGTGACCGTGATGATCAGCTCATTGCTCACGCCGTTGAGCGTTTCGTTTCGGAAGATCCGTCCGACCACGGGTAAATCGCCGAGCAGCGGGATTTTTGACTCGGTGCGTTGCGTGTTGTCCTGTATCAGGCCACCGATGACCAGGGTCTGATTTTCGCGCAGCGCAACAGTGGTTTGCGTGTCGCGCGTGGAGATCTGCGGGATGCCATTGAGAATGCCGGTCAGACTATTGACCACCGGGTGAAGCGCAACGGTAATCAAACCATCGTCGTTGACGATCGGTGTGATGTCGAGCGTCACGCCGGTTTGAAACGTTTGAATCTGCGTGGTTGCAATCGTGCCCGGACCCCCTCCGGCTTGCAGTTGAATCGAGAGGTTGTCGCCAGCGCGAATCGTCGCGGTGTGTCCGGAGAGCGTGGTGATGCGCGGATCGGCAAGCACGCGCGCCGAGCCGTGCTGGATGGCTAGATTGAGCTGGAAGCCGAACGAGATCGGCGTGCGGATCAGTTTTTGGGGGCGCATGAAAGGGGGCGTGACGCCAGTGACGGGGTCCGGAGCCGGCGTCGACTCCCCAATCAGCGTCCCGATGCTAAAATCGCCACCGAAGATCGACGAGAGGGAAATGCCCAGGTTTTTGGCGGTATTTTGGTCGACCTCGAGGATCTCCGTATCGAGCACGACCAGTTTCTCCGAGACATCCAGCTTCGCGAGCAAATCCTTCGCGAGCTTAATCGAGTAAGGGTTGCCCGTAAGGATCAGTTTCGGTGCGTATGGCGAAACAGTAACGTGCAGGTCCGGCGCCTGCGACGACAGCGACTGCGTGACCATAGTGGCGAGATCGTTAGCGGTGCTCGACGAGCTACCGTTCGTGGCCGGAAGCGCCGCCTTCAACGTGTAGATCTCGGCGTTGCCGCCTCCACCGACGCCAGCGCCTCCTGGCCCGGGACTCGGCAGCGCGTCGAGTTGCGCGATTCCTTCGGCAATCCGCCGCTGCTCCGCCGGAGTCGCAGAAACACTCAACGAGTTAATCTGCGCATCTACGTTTACTTTGGCATTCGGGTAGGAGCGCGAGATCAGATCACCCACTGACTGCGCGTCTAGCGTACGCAAACGATACACCGCCGTGTAGCGTGCGCCGACCGACGGCGTGTCGAGCACCGAAATGACATCTTTGGCTCGCGCCACGAGATCCGGCGCCCCGGCTAATACGATCGTGTGGCCCGCAACACCAACGCGCAGACCGTGGACGGCGCCGGCCACTTCGCGCGCGATCGTGCGTGGATTTGCTTGCAGGACCGGCACGGCTTCAGTATCGGGGGCGCTCGGCGCTGGCCGTGGCGTTGGCGTCTGAGGAGGCTGGTCGATAGCCGCAACCAGGGACTGCATCTGTTGCAGATCGCTGTTGACCGCGCTCACGAGCAACGTGCGCTTATTAATGATAGCCAATTTCGCGTTTGGATACAGCCCATGCAGGCGAGGCGCGATCTGATTTGCATCGATCCGATGGAGGATTAGCGAGGCCGTGATCGGTGTTAACGGATTTTTTGTATCAATAGCCGCACCGACCTGACGAAGAGCAGTCGCATCCTCCGGTCCAGCAAGCACAACGACAGCATTTGCCGCACCGTCGATCGTGAAGGACAGATGCGGGTAGAGCCGGCGCAGCACACGCAGCGCATCCTGCGCGCGTACAGTCGTAAAGGTCAGAACGATCGGTGTTGGCGGTATGCGCGCCGCATGATGCTGTGCAGCTGAAAGCCCGCCGCACAGCGCGAGCACAAGCGCAACGGCGCACAAAATAGAAAACGAGAAGCGGCTTTGCATGAGATCACCCGATCGTGTATGCCAACTCTACCGCAATCGGTTACCCGTGATCAAGAGTGCGCAATCACAAACGTTAGGTTATCCACAAGTTTTTTCGTACTAGTATATTGACTGCGCGTTTTTGCAGTCGTATTATCATGTCACTCAAGCAAGCAATGACGCGCTTCGCATCTTTGCAAGTTTGAGGGGTGGAGGGTGTTCGGGTGAATACGTTCCGTTGCGAACGACGCCTACCGCGCAGTAGAAGCGGAACCTAGCAGCGACGCACCGCTGCGGGTGAGCGGTGCTTTTCTGTTTTTGTTTGCACCGGCTTACTTCGCGTAAGCCTACTATTCGCGGGAGAGTATCTTATGCGTCGCTTCATCTGCGCAACGCTCCTAGTATCGCTTTGCCTCCAATCGACGGGCGCGGCCGCCGCCGCTTCACCGGGCGGAACTGCGAGCATCGGTATAACGCTCGCTCACGCGCGCCTCGATGTTCAAAGTGCGATGAACTGGTTGATCCAGTCACCAGTGCTTGCGATGGTACTCTCTCCAGATCGATACGCTGCGATGCATGCGCCCGCGCCTATTCGCGTGACGGCGCCGAGAGTTGATGCCGCCAAGACACGATTGAGTGAGGTCCTGCGGCCCGTATCGAGAGGCCCTGGCTCACGCGTATCGCCGCCGGAGATGCTGAAAGTTCCGCTCTTGCCGAAGGACGCCGAAAAGTTCCACCCAGCTGCGAGCCCGATGCTTCGCTCCTCTCTATCGAACTCTCGAGCAACGTTCAACCTGAACGCGCCAACTATCGACTTGTCTCATCCGACATCCGTTGCCCCTCGCCATACAATTCAGCGACCGGGCCGAATACTGCTGGATGTAAATCCCAGCAGCGCCAACACGACCGGAGTCAACCCGTGGTGGACCTACGAGGAAGGCGCGCTGCCGGGCACCGGCACGTATATGGTCAACGTCGGCAACGGCAATCTGCTCGTGCAAAGCGACGACATCGATATTCCCGAGCGCGGCATTGACTTGGCATTCCAACGCACATACAACTCGGGAAGCCTAAACGACACCAATGCCGCCGCGGGCAACGATGACGGCTCGCCCAGTGAAAACGTTTACGGCAACGGCTGGACCAACACGTTCGGCGCACACCTCGCACTCAACACAGCGGGTGGCATTTCCGTGTTTGATATCGACGGTGCGCGATACGACTACACGCCTAATGGAACCGGATGCTTTACGCCGCCGACGGGAATGTATAACGCCTTGTGCGGTGACGGAAGCGGCGGTGGCTATTTTTGGTACAAGAAAACCGGGACGATTTACTATTTCTACAGTCCCTACGACGCGCAGTCGATTGCCGGCTACGCCGGGCGTCTGTACCGCATCTACGCGCGCAATCAAAACAACATGATCCAGCTGAATTATTACTGGGCCGGCGGCGATTCGTCGACCAGTCAAAATCTCACGCAGGTCATCGCCCAGCACACGGACG
>JAAXMC010000053.1 GCA_013036315.1 Vulcanimicrobiota bacterium | reverse complement strand
ACCGTGAAGGGTCCGATCGCGTCGCTAGCCGTGCGCTTCCAAAAATTCATCTACGTCGGAGCGGAAGCGGAGCTAAGAGTATCTCGCGTAACCGAGGCCTCGCTCCGCGCCGACATTCTTTCCGACGGCGTCACGACAACCACGATCGATATCGCCTTAGGCACGGCACTCCCGGAGCCCGCCGTGCAACTCAGCTCGCAACACATCGAATGGTCACGTCCGCTAGAGTTGGACATCGCAACGATCGAGGGCCGCTCCGGATTGCTGTCGAGCGCCGACAGTGACCGTGTCGCGAAGACATTTCCGCACGCGGCGCGCGCGCTCGGTCAAGATCGCTTGGCTGCCGTTGCGCAACTCTCGACGCTAGTTGGGATGGTGTGCCCGGGCCTCCATTCGATCTTTAGCGGCTTCACGATTCGCGCGATCGACGATTCGGACGGCACGGGCGAGCTGAGCTTTGCGGTACGAAACGTTGACGAGCGCTTTCGAATGGTCGAGCTGGCCGTGGCCGGAGGACGCATCGCCGGCGAGGTGACTGCATTCGTGCGACAGGCGCCCGTCGCGCAGCGCAGTGTTGCCGAGCTGAAAGCGTTGGTAAAACCCGACGAGTTTTACGGCGTCACGGCGCTCGTTGCCGGCGGATCGCGCGGACTGGGCGCGCTGACTGCCAAGATCATCGCCGCGGGCGGCGGCCGCGTCGCGATCACGTACGTCACAGGCGAAGCCGATGCGCTCGCGATCGCCGAGGAAATCGGCCCGGAATCGAGTTGCGTTCTGCGGTACGACGCTCGCGAGAGCGCCGAAGCGCAGCTTGCGCCGCTCACGTGGGACGTCCAACAGCTCTATTATTTCGCGACGACGTACATCTCACGCCAAAAGTCCGGATGGTATTCGCCGGCGCGTTTCGCCGAGTTTTGCGATATCTACGTGGACGGCTTCGCCGATATGTGTTCGGCGCTGCGGAATCCCGGAGGGCCGCTCCGCGCGTTCTATCCGTCGTCTGTCGCTGTGGACGAACGCCCGCGCGACCTGACCGAGTACGCAATGGCCAAGGCGGCGGGCGAAGCGTTGTGCGCCGACATGAACCGGTTCGAACGCGGCGTGCGCGTTATCGTAAAACGCTTGCCGCGCCTGTTGACGGACCAAACCGCGACGGTGATGCCGAGTGAGAGTGCGGACCCGCTCGACGCCATGCTTCCTATAGTCCGTGCGATGCAGTCGCCCCCTTAAGGCGGTAAAACCTTTCCGAGGATTTTAGCGAGGCGAACCTGCGCCGCCGGTTTCAGATGGGCGTTGTCGTAAAAATCGCTTCCGGAAAATGCCTGGTCAAGATCAAGTACGCGCACGCCGTGACGTTCGAGCATCCGCTTTAGGAACGTTACATTAGAGCGGTATTCGGGACCGTCGATGTAGTCATGCAGCAGCGCATGATTGGTCGGCGTCATGAAAGCCAAGGTTGGAATCCGTGCGGCACGCAACGCGTCCGCGGTCTTTTCTAGATAGCGCACACCGGTGTTGGCGCCGCTCAACGGGCTCAAATCATATTCGCCTTCGAACATGCTTGCCGTCGGATGCCAGACCGGCACGACGTCGGGCACCGGGTAGACCGTTTCGCGAATGTCGGCGCGCATCGCATACACCAGGAAAAGCGAAGATGCGATGCGATCGGCCTTGTCTTTGAATGTCTCACGTTTGGACGCCAATCCAAGAGCCGCGCGATCCGACAGCGACAGCAGCGGTTCGGCTAGCTCGGCTATCGCCGGGTGCAGCGTTTGGTATGCGTCATTGGCTGGGTTCAGAACGCGTTGGTCGATTTCGAGAACGACGACTCTTGGGCGGACGCCGTAGTGCAACAACAATTCCGTCAACGCGAAGTAGTTTGGCGGGCTGCTCGCTTTAAAGGAAAGGTTGCGGCACCGGCAGCCTTTCTCGGCCAGCAGTGAAACGGCAATCTGCTGCGGCTTCAGCCTGAATCCCCAGAGCACCGAGTCGCCTAGAAAGACTGCTTGCGGGGGAGAAGCCGCCATCGCTTGCAGCTCGCGCTGCAGATACGCTGCAGAAAAATCCGAGTTCACGCGGCTGAGGTGCGGGAAGTAAGCGCGGACCGCGACGTTTTCCGCAACGAACAGCACTGTCGCGACCGCTACAACGATCAGGCCTGAGATCAGGAAGCGAACGCGACTACCTCGACGGCGGGAGCTTGCCTACGACGTGAACACTTACCTGAGGCGGCGTTCGGCCGCTGGCGACATCCTGTGCCCAGCCGGCCCCGTGAGCGGCCGCATCGGCTCTGGGCAGGGTAACGATCACGAGTTTTTCTTGTCCGGCGAACACGGGTCTTCCATAGATGCTCATCCGAGATAGAGGCCGATAGACAACAGAAAGCTCTAGTGTCTTCGCAATCGAGGATTTCGCCTTTTGCGAAAGCGCGGAGACCGCCGTTGCTTCGATCGCGCGCAGGCCTGCGGAGCCCAGCAAATGATCGGCCGTAAGCCGATTGACGTATGCAGTCGCATCCCAAATGTAGGCTGCCGACGAACCGCCACGCGCAAAAACAACAGGACCAGCAATGGGGCGAACGGATCCGGCAAAGGCAATCGTGCCACATATAGTGCCCAGGGTAAGCATCATCGTCGCAATTCGTCGAATCATGATCAATACTCCAACTGGTGAATGCGTTCCGCAACCTTCTCTGCTAGCTTGCGTGCCCCGGTCAGACTGAGGTGCCCCCCGTCCGGAAAGTCCTCATTCATCCCGTCCTTACCGACTTCCGTCAGATCCACGTACGCGCCACCATATTTTGCGGCCAGGCGTTTGTCCTCTTCTCTCCAAGCTGCAATACCTGGTGGGTAACAGGCAGGCCCGTTTTTATCTCCGCCGCAATGGATTCCAATATAGATGAGACGCGCGCGCGGAGCCCGCTTCAAGATTGCTTGCGTCATAAGGGCCGATCGCCCGCTGAGTCTATCAGGATATTTCGGAAGGTCTGGACCCGCCAGGCCCATATCAGCATCGCCCCATTCACAGACGACAACCTTCGTGTCGGGTGAAATTTGTGGAACCTGCAGCCCGAGCATCGACGGGCCGAAAAAAGCGTTGACTATCGTAGTCGCACCATTTCGAGACAAGTTCAAGACGCTTCTTCCCGTGATGCGCGCCAGAATTCCCGGCCACTCGACGCTGGGATCGGTCGAGTATTGACAATCCGGAGGTAGGCCCCAGCCAAAAGAGCATCCGCTTCGCGAGGGCGGTATGACGGTTAGATAAGAAAGCGAGTCGCCAACCACCGCGATCGCCGAAGATGGGCTCGCGAGGCGGAACGGGTGGGGAGCGGGCTTAGCGGACGCATATAGTGCAAAGCCGTACTGTCGGAATGCTATAAAGTGCGGCATCGGTAGAACGAACGTGAAGGCGGCGCCTTTTTGCTCTACCGGACGGATCCCGTAGAGCCACCCTGCGTGCGCAAATCCCGAATCATAAGCGGCAAGGGAGTACGTTTTCTTTCCGCTCAGGAACGCCGGCGGCAAAATAATCTTAACAACCGCCGCCGCCAGGCCCTTATACCACTCCGTTCCCAGAACCGTGGCGCTTGCGTAATAGATTGGGGTTTCGATGTCCGTTCCGGAAAGAGGCGGCAATCCGGTGGCGGGTATCCGCGATACGACCACATCGAATCCGGCACCGGCATTTTTTCTTATTTCCGCATCGGGCAGATCGATCGACGCGCGAATGCCATCAAGGGACGGCAGCACAACCGACGCCGCGTGGGTTGGAATACCTTGCGCTAACACGTACGTCGCGTTCGCCACGACATTTGCGTAGTACGGCCGATTACGAAACGCCTTAAAAGGCACACCGGGATCGCCTCTAAAATCAACTGCTGAGTTCAAAGACTGCATGATTCCCAGGAGCCGGTCGCTCGTACCGTCGTGGATCTCCACGACGTATGGCGGCGAAGGTTTCGTGCCTGCTGGAATGCTTGCTTTGAACGTCGGAAAGCCGTTAAATGTAACATCCCGGTTGAACGAAAATTTGAACGTTTCGATTGTCGTTCCCGACAGATTGGAACCGAACGATGGCGTCGCCACCGCCGTCATTATCGTGCCTGGCGGTGCATCACTGCTCGGGACGATCATGGCCCCACCCGATCCTGCGCTCCCGGACGAGCTGCCTATGAGCGATATGCTAGCATAGCTTGCGATCGTACCTACTGGAAACTCTGTATTACCGAGCGGCGCTGCCGCAATGACTTGGGACTGCGCGCGCGGCGCGCAGACAATGGCAAGCGCACCACACATAAGTAACGCGGCTACCCGTTGCGTCATACGAAGCATCAATACTCCAATTGGTGCATACGTGCGGCAACTTGCGCGGCCAACGCGCGAGCAGCCCGTAGACTTAGATGGCCTCCATCCGGGAAGTCGGCGTTCATTCCATCCTTGCCGACCTCGGTGAGATCAACGTACGCGCCATATTCTGCGGCGAGCCGCTTATCCTCTTCCTCCCAGGCGGCAATGCCCCGTTTATCGCAAGCGGGCGTGCAATGGATTCCTATGTAGATAAGGTGCGCGTGGGGGGCCCTTTTCAAGATCGCTTTGGTCATCACCGCGGCTCGCGCGCTCGTTGCCGGAACCTGACCGCTGAAACCCAAGTCGGAATCACCCCATTCGCAAATCACGACCTTCACATCGGCTGGAATTTGCGGCACCTGGAGACCCATCATCGACGGACCGAAGAATGCATCGACCGTCGTCGTCGTGCCAAGTTGAGACAAGTTGAGAACGCTCTTGCCAGTGATTTCTGCGAGGATGCCGGGCCACGTTACGCTCGGATCGTGCGAGTATTGACAATACGGAAGCGGCTTCCAATCCGGAACACAACCGCTTCCGGATGGCGGGATGACGGTTAAATATGAAACAGAATCACCGATAACCACGATTGCCGGCGAGGGACCCGGGAGGCGAGATGGCTGTTGCACGGATGCCCGGGCACGGTAAAGCGCAAGCCCATACTGCCGCCAACCTATGAAGCGCGGCAGGGGCAGGACGAACGTGAGCGTTCGGCCATTCTGCCTTTGTGGGCGAATTCCATAAAACCATCCCAAACGAGCAAACCCTGAATCATAAGCAGCGAGAAATACTTGTGGCCGGCCGCGCAGAAAGGACGGGGGCACACTGATTTGCGCGACGGCCGGCCCCGCGTATCGTGCCGTTCCTGTCACTGTGACGCTTGCGTAAAAGGGCGACTCTTCCGCGGGCCCGCGTAACGGTGGCAGCCCAGCGGGTGGTATCTTTGAAACGACAACATCCATTGACGAACCTACTGAGTCGGCCGGAACGGTCGCCGCCGGCAGGTTGACGATTGCCCGAATGCCGTCGACGCTAGGTAACGGCACTGCAGCTGCTTTCTTAGAAACGTCGACCGATATCTCGTACGGCGCATTAGCTATGACGCTAGCGAAATATGGCCGATTTCGCACAGCTTTAAACGGAACGCTAGGATCAGCCAAAAACGCAACTTTAGAGCGGGAGAAAGACGGCATGATTCCGAGGAGCCGCCCGTTGGTACCGTCTCGAATTTCCACGACGTAGGGCGGCGATGATTTCGTACCGCCCGGAAAGCTCGGCTTGAAGCCCGGAAAACCGCCAAATGTGACGTCGCGGCTGAACGCGAATCTGAAGATTTCAACTGCCATGCCCGGCGAGTTCGAGCCCGACGAAGGTACGGCAAGCGCAGACATTGTTGCACCTGGGCGCGCATCACTCGCTGGAATAATGATCCCGCCACCCCCTCCGACGACCGTGAGGGATCCGCTGACCAGGGGGATAGCCGCATAGCTAGCGGTCTTCCCAACCGGAAAACTCGCGCTACCGGGGAAACCGGGCGCCTGGCGCGCGACCGCCGCGCAAACGACGCCGAGCAAAATGCAGGCGGCACCCGAAATGATGCGATAGCTCACAACCACGGCACCTTCGATTCCTGACGCACGCCTCCCATTCATGCTGCGGTCATCATTGCGGGTGATTTTCGCGTGATTGTCGTAAAAGGGGGCGTTGAAAACGATTTCTGTCGTCGTTCCCGCTTTTAACGAAGAGGAATGCGTGGACGAGCTCGCTCGCCGATTGGCGGACGTCACCCGCGGCTTGCAACACCGCTACAACTTCGAGTTCGTTATCGTGGAAAACGGATCGGTCGATTCTACGTTTGCGAAGCTCCTCCGCATTCATAACACCGATCGCCGTTTTAAGATTGTTCGCCTCATTCGCAACTTTGGAATCGAGGCGGCCGTGACGGCGGGCCTACGCTCCATCCATGGCGACGCGGCCATCATCATGTGCGCGGATCTGCAGGATCCTCCCGAATTGATTCCCGTCATGATCGAATGCTGGGAGCAAGGCTACCAAAACGTCTTCGGGTCAATACGCCACCGCAGCGACGAAAACGTTCTTCGCAGAGTTTTCACAAAAGCGTTCTACTGGCTGGCGAACCGCATCAACGAGCAGCCCGTCCCAGAAAATGCAAGTGACTTTCGGCTCGTCGACCGTTCTCTCTACCTGACGCTGAACCAACTAAACGAGAAAAGCCGGCTTCTTCGCACGATGTGGACTTGGATCGGAGGGAAGTCCATCGGCGTGCCTTTCGATCGGCCTCCTCGCCACGGCGGACGTTCGACCTACGGCCTTTCGAGGAACATCGCGTTCGCCGTACGCGGCTTGATGAGCAGCTCGACAACGCCGCTCAAGGTCATCCCATTTTTCGGAATAACGCTTTCGCTCTTTTCGTTCGTGCTTCTTATTGCGTTCGCGATCCGGTGGTACGTCGGCGGCGTGCCCTTCAACGGATTCGGCACGATCCTCGCGCTCATGCTACTCCTTTTCGGTTTGCTCTTCCTGATGCTCGGCATAAACAGCGAGTATATCGGATTGATCTTCGAAGAAGTCCGTAACCGGCCGATCTTCATCGCACAAGAAACCTACGGGCTCGATCGGCATGCTGCCGAGCCCGAAGAAATAAGCCGGGAAGTTGGCATCGAGCGCCGGATCGGCTAGCGCTGTCGACGATATATAGCCTCCTTAACGCTTCGTAAACGCGGTGTTAGGATGAAGGACCGCACTATTAGGCTGCGGAAATTTTTGGCAGTGGCTGAAATAACCATGGCCTCACGATCGTATGGGTTTTTTTTTCTTTCAATGACGTGCGTGGCGTAAAGACCTGACCGTGTTCGACATCCTCGCAGATCTTATCGTTATCTATCTATTCTCGTTTCTAACGGGCTTTGGTCTATATCGCCTGCTGACGCCCGGTTTTCTTAAACAGGCCTCGTTCGGGCTGGTTTTCATTCCGGGATTAGGCTTACTGCAGTTGACTATCGTTAGCGCATACCTGATCTACCTGTCGGTTCCGGTTGTCGATTCGCTCTACGTCTCGGCAGTGGTCGGACTCGCCACACTAATCGCGGCCGTGTTGCTGGACGAATCCCTGCGCCAATTCGCCTTTACTGCGCAGATCCGCCGGATATTAAGGACCCCGACGAAGACCTGGATTTCTTTGTCAGCCAAGGCCGGGCTTTTCGCAGTACTCCTAGCCGTCGTGATGGCTCCGGCGGTTCGCGCGGGCATGCCGACCACTCCTTACCGATACGGAATCGATCAGGTCGGATATGCTGAAACTGCGCAATATCTGCTTGAGGGAGGCACGCTCAATAAAATACGCGTCACTCTGCTCGCCCAACTGAACACCGCGGACATGAGCAAGGCGAAAGCGCAGAACTTGAGGGCGCTTAATTTTCAAACCTATGTGGACAGTGAATTTCTGCTAAAGGCCTACCGTTGGGGATTCCCGGGGACACTAGCAGCTCTCACATTCCTGACGGGGAGTACACACGTCTACAAGGTTGAGTTCTTGCTTGATGTTTTCAGCTACGCTCTCATGCTCGTCCTTGCTTTCCGAATTCTCCGCGATTATTTCAGGCTGCCGAGCGGCCCTTCTTTCGCCGTTATGAGCGTTCTGGCGCTCAATTGCAATCTAATAAATGTGTATTACGAAGGTCAACTGACCCAGATTTTTACGTTGCCCTACTTCACGCTAACGCTGATACTATATTTACGCGCGCGAAGTGCCACCAGCGGGAAAGGCCTGCGGATTTCCTCAGCGTTCATAAAGTCGCTTCTCCTCTTCATACTTCTAGTTGCGTTCATGTACAGCGCATACAATGAAGCGTTGGTGCTTCTCGTCGCTTTCGTCGTCGTCGTAAGTCTACTCGATCTCGTTTTTTACCGGCGGATCGACAGGACGTCGCTCGTCTACGCCGGCCTGGGATTTCTCGGCGGTTTTATTGCCGTGTTGCCCTTTAGCAACCAATGGCTCTTCTACACGATCGCGAACCTGCGGCGTTTATCCGTCGCAGGGTTTTGGCAACCCCATTGGGGGTCCTTCGCTGAGATTCTCGGGTTTCTTAATATGTACCATCCGCCTTGGTATGTATTACTCCAGCGCTCGCTGCCAAATGAAGTGATCAGCATCGTCCTCTCGATTCTTTTGGCTGCAGTTTTTGTTCGCTTTATGCTAAGAACTCGAGACCTTGACAGCAGCTTCTGGATCGCGCCCCCGGCGATCATACTCGCAGCATATCTCAAGATGAATCTTATGGATCATATCCTAAATTATCCGTACATGAAGATCTATATCATGCTCACGCCATTGCTCGTCTGCGTGGTCTTCAGCGCATTGTACCGGCTAACTCAGGACAAGCGCTTCTTTACAAACTTGGGCGACTCTCTAAGACAACGCGGCGGTCTTGGGAAGCGATTTGGCCGCTATGTTGCGACCAGAGGTCAATCCGTAGCCACGTACGCGGGGGCCGCGGCGCTTATTACCGTGGCGGTAACCGGCGTGGTCTACATAAGCCAATACCTGGCTCAAAGCGGCTACGTCAACGCCGATATGTTTTCCATGTACAAATACACGAACGGCGCCCGTCAATTCAATGACTTGGCTCTTCTCGTGCCTCGCCGGCAGCCGTCAATAGCCGACCTGATGTTAGTTCCCATAATATCGATGAACCTGGTTAACGAAAATGACGCAGAAAAATACATCGCGCCTTACCTTGAGGCGCCGGTTGGCGTAATCTTTAGAAGCGACGACCTGCTTTGCCGAACCTGTTTTATTCATCGATTCAGTAAGCAAATTGCTTACATGAACGATTCCTACGTTCTCCTGAGCACGGGAGAAAAACTGAAGGACATATGTACAAAGGAGGCCAAGCGCTACACGCTTAGTACTTTGAACATCAATGACAATGGAGACTGGCCCGATCTACCGGGATCGCAATGCGACTATACTTTCGGGCTCAAGTACCTTTCCGCCCAATAAGGTTGAAGTAAAATGAAGAGAAGCACACTCTACGCCGTCTTACTCGCCGGATGCCTTGTTGCTTTACTAGCCACATTTCTTTTTGCAAACGCCATTCAATACAGGGCTTTCAAGTCGTTCCAGATTGGCAACATCAACTACAACGGCGCGGTTGGCGCAAAGCGCATCTATCTGCATGCGGAAGATGCATCCAGCGATTTAAAAAGCATCGATCTGACGATGAGCGTTGAGGCATCTTCAATACATAAGTACGACAACTTCTTCCAAACGGCGCCCCTGAACAAAGGACTGCGACTCGAACTTTCAAAGCCGAGCAATCTGGTGCTTATCGCGCACGCCAAAAATGACAGCGGGTACAGGCCTTATCTTCTTACAAGTAATTTTCGGCTCAATCGCTGGCACAAATTGAGCATCAAGATCGATCCGCAGAATCACATCACCATATACTTCGACGGCCAGCTGAACGCCAGTGAAATGGCTCCGGATTTAGCGTATGACATTTCGGATGTTGAGATTGGAGCAGGCTTCGATACAACGCGCCCGTTTTACGGCCAAATAAAGGATGCTTCGATTTCTTATCAACTGATAAGGCAGAATTCAAGCGCTGGGACAGTTACAGCCTTGCGTGCGATATTTATTATCGGCGCTCTCGTTTTCTTATTTCTTCTGAGCGGTTTAGGCAAACGTAGAGAGATTTCAGATGCTGACAATGCATCGGTTACGGATGACCCAAACCCGGAATAATCCCTGAATCCGGAGCCGGAGATCTCCAGTATGCTTAGAAATTTAGTAGTCTCGCGCGAAGGCAAGATTGGGTTGGTCACGACTGTCATCGTCGTTGCGTTCCTGGCGAACTGCTGTCTCTACTACTACTGGACCTTCTGGGCTCACGCAGCCTATCCGCACAACACGTTCTTGGTCAACGGCCTTTTCGGTGACTATTTTGGATCCGCAGAAGCTTGGCGTCACGGTCAATTCAACAACGTGGGGTACGGGATGGCGTATTTTCCGGGTACGTTTCTCTTTTTGGCGCCCTTTGCAATCTTTTCGCCCACGATAGTATCCGCGTTGGTGTTTGCCGCGTTCGTCACGTCGTTTACGCTGATCTACACGTTCTTTAACGTTAAAACGGACAACGTCGTGACGTCGATTCGTGACGCGGCAATCATTGTCTTGATGAGTTATCCGCTCCTTTTCGAGATCACGACCCTCAACCTCGAGGGCATCGTATTCGTTTTCGTTTGCCTTTTTATATTCTTATATAGGCGTGGCGATTGGGCGCCCGCTGCGTTTTGCCTTGCGGCCGCGGCTTCGATGAAACTCTTTCCGGCCGTCTTCCTAGTCTTATACGTCAGGGACCGGCGTTGGCGCGACCTTGCGGCCTGCATCGCGCTTGCAATCGCGTTGTCGTTTCTGCCGCTCTTAATCTTTGACGGCGGCTTTTTTGGCCCGGGCCAGCTCCCCGGGTACCTACACCGCCTCCACGAGAGTCTCGGGATGTATTCGGCTTTGATGATATTTTCGGTTTCCGGAATGCATTTTGGACATAGCCTCTTGAACGCGTGGCAAGCTGTTGCTGGGCCATACTATCCGGGTACTTCGAAGATCTTGTGGCCGTACATGGTCTTCGCTGCGGCTTGCTTTCTTGCCGCCGCGGCGTATGTAACCTTTGTAGAAAAAATTCTTTGGAGGCGGGTCGCAGTCCTTACAATCGCAATGTGCCTTTTGCCCTTCACCTCGACGGATTACAAGTTAATGTATTTTCTGATTCCTTTGTACCTGTTCATCAACCACCGGGCGGAGCCCGGTGAATGGCGCCTCGACCTGACCTTCATTATTATGTTCTCGTTGCTGTTGATCCCCAAAGCAGCGCTCTATAGCGACTTGTGGGGCGATGTTTACGGATCGATGAACACCGTGATCAATCCACTCGTTATGATCGCAATGCTGGCAACGATTATCTGGTCGGGATTTGCGCGGACCAAAGCCGGCGCATCGGGCGACATGCGTGAACGGGATGCGTCGCGCAAGCTTGCGGGATCCCACGTGACGGGTTGAGACCGCTCATTGGGTGACCCGCTTATACACGTCGATCGTCAGACCGTTTAGATTTTCCACATGATCGATGCGCCGTATCAGCCCGCTCGATTTCAGAGCGGCAATCGACGCGAGGATCCTTCGCTGGGGCAGCGGCTTGTCGTTGCGAAAAAGATGCTCGTGAGCGGTCAGAACACTATTGGGTATTTCGGCCATGATGATCACCGACGGCGGGCTGGTGCGCAAACGCCGGCTCACGTCGTCCGCAAGTTGATCGCTAGTGAAATCGAACCAACTGACAACCGCGTTGTCAAATGGACGGCGGCTTGTCAGGAGATAGAAGATCGGCATGTGCGGATAAACGTAGATCTCCTCGCCGGCGGAGCTGTTCTTAAGGATGGCGTTCTCGATCCCGACAATTGAGGCGTAATCGTCAGGCGGCATGCACAGGCCGCGGAGAGCGCCGCCGGCATCTGCGCATTCGGTGGTGCGCACTGGGGATGATGCGACCTGCCACCAGGCATATGGCGCTTTGAATTTTGCTTCAACGAAGAAAACGCAGAACGAGAGAGCTACGGCGACCGGCAGGAAGGCCGGGAATAAGTACGTGACCCACATGTCGATCAGAAACGCGAAAAGTATTGCGATGCCGAGGAACATGCTAATCTCGGAGAGACCGGCCGACGCCCCGTTGCCGAACGTAAGCCCAATGCCAAGCGCCGCCACAACGCAGAACCGGGCCGCGCCCTGACGCCTGGACCGCAACAAGAGAACCAAGGCTACCGCAAATCCGATCAGATAGAAATTAACTGACCACACGTATGCCGACTCCACGACCATCCCGCCGATGCAATTCAGCGCGTTGCAATCCATGGAATAATCGCCGTGAGCGACTGCGAAGATAAGAACGCAGAGCACGGCCAACGCGATGCTTGATATGAACAGCGCCTGACCGGACGCTGGTGCGTGAGAGAATCCGACGAGTCGGCGCAAGGCCGCACGCAACTGCGCACGATTTAACCGCCGCCGCTGTGAAAGAGCCGCTGCTCCTTCTACCGCTACCGCAACCAACAGCATAGCGACGAGAAGCTCTGCGAGCCTCATAAGGGCTGTTAGCGCATGGAACACAATGCCGGGAGGATCGAGATAGTAATGCCCGGTCCAAGCGAATACATTGAGTCCACCCTTGGCCCTGGCAGCGCCAACGAACACATCTGCCAAAAATGGCGCAAACGCTCCCGTAACAGTCAGGTAAAGCAACACAGCGGCGATCGGCAAGAAAAATCCGCCGGCCAACGCGGCAGTGCGCAACAGCACGGCACGCGGCCGGTACATCGCTGCCGCCACAACGATGCTCGACAGACCAACTATCAGGCCGGCGATCGCACCGTTCGACTGTTTTATGAGCAATGCGAGCGCTAGGAACAGGCCCGCGCACGCGCACAGCCAGAGCGCTTTGGACTCGCTGCCGGTTGCCGGAACGGGCCTTAGCGAGCGAACCAATAGTACCGTCGCGAGAAGTAGGTACAGCGTGACAAATTGCGTGAAATCGTAGCCGAAGAAGGCAACTCCGGATTCGTAGTAGACCACGCCGACGGCGGCCGCAAACGCACTCGTCCAAGGGTTGAAAAAATTACGCAGAAGATCGAGAAGCGCTAACGCGATCGCGCAGGTGACGAAGATGCCTAGGATGTGCAGAGCAAAGAGACCTTCACCAAAAAAAGTTTGGAAAACAGCCAATTGCATCGGATAGAGCGGGGTAAGTATCAGCGAAAAATCACGGTATGGAACGGCCCCGGTTCGAATGAGGCGGGCGTACTCGGAGAACCACCCTTCGGTGACAGCGTAGAACCCGTTCACGTAAAGGGCCTGATAGAGTGCGATCGGGAGGGCGCAGGCCAGATACGGCAAGGCACGTGCGCCGAACGCTCGCCATGCCAAAGACGGTCCGCTCATTGAGCGCCGCCGGAAGCCGCGCGCAACGAGAATTGCAAAAGGCGATAGTCTTGACTATGTGCGACCTCCCTGACAGTGTAAAACCGCGAGAGAAGAGATATCCACGACTGGGCGGTTTCGGGTACGTTGCTTCCGTTTGTCGCCTGCACGAGATAACCCGATAAATGATGGCGCATCACGAAACGCGCCACGATTTCATCGCGCATGGCCGTTGGTATTGGCTCATCGAGATCCTCAAGTGGCGTTGGCAGCCAATTCTGCTCATAAGGTCCATCTGCAGCACGTGGCATCGCAATCCAGGTATCGTAGTAGACGACCGGCGTCAACAGGGTAACGTGGGCATTCCGAAGCAGCGATTCAAGTTCAAGACTAGCCTCTGGGAGCCGCGTCCAGGCATGGACATTTGGGGTCAATAAATTCTTCGCCACGGCCGGACTCTCGGCATTCCAAAAAGCCGAAACGAGCCCAAGAGCCACGAGCGGTAAGGCCATCGCGGCTTGGATAGAAATTCTGTCAAGGACCGAGCCCGATCGAACGATTGCAAAAACAGCGAACACGTACAGCGGAGAGAGCATCGTCACAGCGATCGGATACGCTCGCCCGACGTAGTACGACGAAATGATCCAGACTAATGCCATCGCCGCCGCGGTCGCATACCCGCGGCCTTCCGCGCCCTTACGCCGCAGCGCGAGGAACGTTGCAGCGCCGCCGAATAGGATCGCCGCTATTGTCCAAATGGGACCATATAACGGAATAGGGCGCGCACCATATCCTCCACCGTACGAACGGCTGTACGCTATAAACATTGACCAGTCCGGGCCGTGTCCCAGCGCGACAAAGTAGCACGCTTCCACTATGCCAAACGCGGCCAGCGCGCAGAGAATGGGGAGCTTTAGAAGTTTGACGGCGGCGCTCAGCGCTTCTCGAGGCGAAGTCGCCTCTTGCCGGCGCAGAAAGAGCCTGACGAATAACGGCGTGAAAAAAATTACCGTCACGTAGATAGCGCTCTCAGCCGACCAGAGCAGCCCGGCGATCCAGGGAATGGTACCGGAGCGAATGTATCTCGACATCGAGGGCCGCGCCCCTAGGATATTCGTTACCGCAATTGCGAGAAGAATGTAACACCATAGGAAGCGCACAGCGCTCATCGATGGATACGGCGTCGGTCCGATGAGCAAGGGATCAGCCAAGAAGAGGAACGCGGCTACTAAAGCGCCCGCGGCGAGCACGTTAACACCGAGGACCGTATAAAGGGTTCGATAGAAGGTTGCAGCGGCCGCGAAAAGAGCCACGGCTTGGAACCAATAAAAGGCGTCTACCGCCGGGCGAATGGGCAAAAACGCCGGGATCAGGATATCGAGAAACCCGTATTGCGATGGCACGTCCCAGAGCAGCCAGCCGCCCTGGTGGAGCGCGCGGATCGGGCCCACGACGTACTCCCAGTGCAGCGCGTTAATCGGGGCGAAAACCGAGTCGGTTCGAAGCGCTAGCAGTGCGAAGAGCACGTACGGAAGCCACGCAAACCAGCGCCACATTCGCGAAGGAGTCGAGTGGCGAGACGATGCGTCCAAAACGATGGCAGCCACGCACACTGCAAGCATCACGGCAAACATTGAGGCAAGCGGCCAGCGCTCGAACATCCTGACCGTCGCGCCATAATTCGGAAGCGTGAGCAACGATGCCGCAACAAGAATCGCGAGGCAGGGCGCCGCTAGGGCGGCTGCATTTTCAGGTAGCTGCGGTAGCCGAAAGCGCCCCACGAGTGCAGCGCCTAAGATCGTTCCAGCTCCCATCGCCAGCAATATCGCCCACTGGCCTCCCGGCACGCCGAGACCGTTTACGGCAAACCCCACGCCGACACTGGCAACTAGAACGACAAGAACAAACAGCTCGGCGCTGGATACTTCCGGCCTGCGAAGTCGACGCAACCATGGCCACAGGAGCCACAGCGCCGCAGCCGCAACGAGCGCGTCCGCAGTTACGGCGAGCGGCAGGGGCAACGCTCTTACGTACATGCTGCGAAGAGATAGGTTTGCGATTTTTCCGTTCAACAGTCGGGTATGTAGGAAGTCCGCACCGATCTCCAGCCTCCCAAAGTGGAAGCCAAGATCCTTGGAGCCGATTTCGGCCGACGATTGTAGCTGGTGAATCGACGAGATCTCGAATGCGGTTACGGCGCCGTCGATTGCAACGTCGAAGCGACCATCGCGCATGCCGCTGATGGCAATATGGTGCCATCTGCGCAACGAAAAAGTGTCGGAAAGTGTAATGGGCGACTCATCGATTCCGAAAAGTGTCAAAACTAGGCGTCGCGGCGGATCGACCTCGAGCCGCAGAGTAGACCCCGATTGCCCTGAAGCCTGCAAGAGACTGCCGTAATTGGCATCGTTCACAAGCGCATTGAAACGCAGATCGAAATAACGGGGAAGGTCCACGGGCGTCTGAATCTCAAACGGCGCGCCCGTCGCCGAATCGTACGTAATGCCCGTGACTGAATAGTCGTTGCGTGAGGAAAGCCCGTCCAGCGCGATCACCGCGCCCGCAAGGACCACGAGCAGGCACATGCGCACGAGCAGCAGGCGAACGCTGAGCGAATTTGTCATCTTCCGGATCTCCTAGGAGATTCGCCTACTGCGCTTTGTCACCAGGCTTCGTCATTACCAAAGCCTCGCCGAGAGGCATCTCTCTCAGTGCGTGGCGGAACCACGCCCGCTGCCTTTTCGCCGGCGCCATTCGCTTCGGGGAGATCGCCGACGACCCCGTCATCCTCATCAGCGAGGATCTCTTTATAGATGGCGACAGCGCGCCTATCTAAGCCGCTAAAAAGGACCAAGCAAATGAGAGCAGCCACAAGAAATACCGCGCGCAACGCCGTGATGGTTCCTCCGCTATAGCGGTGTTCAACATATTGATAAGAAATCGAAGCGTCTTTGATTTGGCCATCAAAAGGACGCGTTGCGCTGAAGCCCGCGCCAAAGATAATGTTTGAGATATCATAGGCTAGAGCGGGGTCCGTAGCGTCCATTCTGTCGCCGTCCAGCAAAATGACGACGTGATTCTCGGGGTCGATATCAATTGCGAGCGTGTGCCATTCTTTCAGCGCAAGGTTCGTGGTCAATACGTACGGCAGAAATTTCCGCGTGTTACGCGCGCCGGCGATCACCGCCAGCGTACCGGGCTTGGTGAGTTCAAGCCGCAAACCGCCGTTCACGGGGGCCGTCTGAAAAATATTGTTGTGCTCCCCGATGGAATACACGAAAAAACTCATCTGTATCGAGATTCTTTTTAGCGGGGCCTTCCTCGATTCGTTGAATGCCCTGGGCTGGGACGCAGAATTTCCGCCGCCGGCATGGCTGTCAAAATTAATTCTCGTTTCCGTAACCGACTTTAGCGTTTTGTATTCGAGCGCGTTCGTTTCTACAAACAGCAGTACTAATGCAACAACGCTAATACACAACAGGATGCCAAACAGGGTCTGCTTTTTCAAGTTTAAGCTCCGTAGATTCGGTGGACATGGCGGCCCAAAGAGCCATTATGCATGACGGCAACGGCTCCTGTCTGCAGTGTCCGGGCGCGTCGCGGAGGTTCGCGCAAAAGGGACTTGGATTCGAGAAAGGTATGTTTAACGGCCATGCAATCCGGATTGATTTCGAATCGCTCCTATCTGGGGCGCAGCTGTCCCGCTTGCGGCACAAACAACGCCGGGCGCTCCATCATGTCCACGCCACCGGCGGAAAGCGAGCCGTTCGAAACCCTCCGCAAATATTGGTACGGCTTCTTCAAAGATAAACGCTTTTTTGCTTACGATCGCTGCAAAACATGCGGCATGCTTTACTGCGCGCAATATTTCAGCGAAGCGCAGCTCACGGACTTATACGCCTCGATGCCGGCCAACATGGAAGAGGTGTCGCCCGGATCCCTCGCGCGCACGCAAGCCGGCTATTTCGATCAACTGCAACGCAACGCGGCGTTGCGCGGCCAGTTCTTGGAGATCGGACCCGACACCGGGCTGTTCGCCGAGCTCTGCCTGCGAAACGGAACTTTTCAAAAATTCTGGATGTTCGAGCCAAACGCGGGTGCCCACGCCGAGTTAAGACGCAGGCTATCCGGCGCAGATGTGGAGATCTCAACGGCTCATCTCGATCTTTCAATCGTACCGGAGGGAGCCGTTACCGTCGCAGCAATGATCCATGTGCTCGACCACATTGTCGACCCAGTTCAGTTTTTGCGCGAGCTGCGTCCGAAGATGGCCCCAGCGGGGATTATTTTGATCGTTACCCATGACGAGAGCTCCCTGCTCGCCCGCATTCTACGCGCGAAGTGGCCCGCGTATTGCTTACAGCATCCGCACCTCTTCAATCCGGAATCGATACGGCGATTGCTCGCGAGTGGCGGCTTTGAGGTCACGTCCACCGTCAAGAGTGTGAACCACTTTCCGCTTTCATTTCTCGCCAAGCAGGCCGCCTTGGTCCTCGGCGCGCGGGCCGAGTTCCCCGCCTTGGCACGATGGGAGATCCCGCTGCGGTTGGGAAACTTCATCACGGTTGCCAAGCCCCAACTATCCGTCTCGGATTGACAGATCGGAGCCTTTAATTTGGAAGACCGGCTAAAATATTGGATTGGCCGCGTCGCTTTTTGCGGCGCGTTTGTATTGCTTGCCGGATGCGCTTCGGGAGGTGTAAGAACGGTCGCCGCCGCCGATTTGCCCGGCAATGCCATCATCTCTTATCCGAACTCACTCGACAAGGCTTTTACGACCGTGCTCCTCTCGAACCCGGACGCGATTCAAGCTGGAATTGACGGCCGCGTTCTTACCGTGTCGGTGTTCAACCGGCAGGCGCTGTATGCAAACGAGCTGACGCTCGATATCAATGGGAACCTTGGCATTCGCGGCATCGTCGCGTCTCGTTCGAGCCGCGCGGAAAAGAAAGACATCCAGGTGTACCGGGACGACGCGCTCGACCTGTTGAGCCGCGTCCGCATCGTTTCTTACCGCTATAGGAATGAAGGCGAGTCCGTTTCCCCACATATAGGATTCATTGCAGAGGACGCGCCCGCTCAGTTCACGGGGCCCGAGCATACGTCGTTTAATCTCAACAATTCGCTATCGATCAACATGGCTGCGACGCAAGAGCTCGGCGCCAAGGTCGCTACGCTTGAGCGAGAGGTGACGCTGCTACGGGCAGAGATCAAATCTCTCAGGCAGCGGCGCTGAACGCTCCTTCATTAAAGCTCGCGGCAGAAAAGCTCGCGGCAAGGCTCTCGGCCAGACCAACCCTGCTAGGGCTGGCCGCGACCTGCTTGCTTTCGATCGGCTATTTCATCGTGATGGCGCCGCCTGGTTTCGCCACGATCGACCTCTGGCGCTACCTGCTTGGCTCGAACGCAGCCTACGACCATATCAGCAAGTGGGCGGAATTAGAGCTGCTCGTTCGAGAAGGCGTGCGTGCCGGGCAGTTCGGGCCGCTCGCCGCTCTTCCGATGGCACTGTGGTACGTGACGCTCAATCCGAGCTTCGCGCATTACCTGCAGATTATTGGAATTGCCGCCAACATGTGCACCTTCTTCTTTTTGGCCGCGCAGCTCACACGCAGCAAATCAGCTTCGCTGTTCGCGGTCGTGATCGCCTTAGGCGCAACCCAGTTTCACACAGCAGGCGATCCATATCTCTCAAACCTGTTCGTCTATCCGTTCGCGGCGCAGCTCGTGCTAACGGCGCTCCTCTTCTTCGTCGCGCCGCCGGGCGGCTCCCAGATCATATGGCGGCGGCTGGCGTCGGGCGCCTTTCTCGGTTTGGCAATCGCGGCCTTGCCGGCGTGCGCCGCGTTCGCAGCCGTCTTTATCGCCTACGCCTGGTTCGCCAGAGCACGCGACCAAGCTTTATCGGACTCGGCGCTCGTGGTCGCGTTCACTGCAGCCGGGCTCGCAATCGTGCGTCTTCAACACGTTGCCTATGCCTCGTGGCACGACGCGCCGAGAAATTTCGTTGCCGTGATCCCCGCCGCCTATCGCGCATCGGGAAACATCATTCACGACGTGCTCTCGGGTACCGACCGGAACACCAGTTTCGACCGGCTTCCGAGCATCGATACCATCGGTTGGATAGTCGTTGTGCTCTGCGCAGCGTTCGTCTACTGGTACCTGTCATCTTCACGAGCCCGCGAAAATTCAGCCAAATGTGCAGTTCTTGGAATAGCGCTTTGGATATGCGCCGCGTTCTGGCAAACGGGCGGCAGCTATTTCGAATGCTTTGGATTCGCACTGGCGGCCGTCGGCGCGCTCCAACTGCTGAATCGCCTTCGGCCGGAGGCGATTCGCATCGTTCCCGCGCTGGTAGCCGTCACCATGTTACTCGTCCTCTACGGCAACGTACGCGCGAATAAGCTCATCGTTCATAACCTTCAAAAACCTTGGGAAGCGTTTCTTACGGTGCAGCGCGGCGCACAGCGTCATCTCTTTAAAGGCATCAATGACGGAACCGCCGTGGCGCTTTCAACGAAATCGGAGCTGCTCATCTTTGCGCCCTCTCCTGGCGCGCAACAACGCCTGTTTTTTGCGTTGAGCGGAAAACGGTTTGTCGCATCAAAACGCGACGGCGGATGGCTCTTGCGCGAAGATATTCAACCTTTCCAAACTCGCAAAATCGAGCTCTTTCACTTGCGGAGAACCGCAAGCGGTTTGCAGACCGACCGTACCGAGGAGTATCGTGAGTACCTTACCCAGGACGAACGCTCGGCTTTTACCCTGAGCCTGATTTTGCGTTCGCGTGGAATCAAGACGCACATCAGGGAGGTTGACGACACACATATCCTCGTCGACGTCACTCGCACGTGCGGCCCGGTGGCCCTGTCGAGAGTTTTCCGGCCCGAGGGACCCGGACACACTTGGTCGACCGGTTTTTATCCGAACCAATTTCCGAACCCCGTCGCGATTCCGCAGATTCGCGCGAAGGTGCTGGACACGCAGTATATCCGAGACCCCCTCTGGCGCTATGCGCGGCGGTCGGCCGATCTTGTCCTCACGTCCGACAATTGCGGAAAAAACATCACCGTCAACCTGGGATTGTTGCTGTATTCGGCTTTCCCGGGATCCATCAAAATCCGCGGCGCGAAGTTGCTGAAATACTCCGAGCCACCGGCCGCGGGGCCGACGCTAGCCGCAGCTTCGCAAAACACTTTTCCGATAAGCCAATCGGGCGCAGCCGCGCTATTGGCGCTGAGCATTCCCGCGCATGGCAAATCAACCGTTCACATTACCGCGCTCACACCGGCTGCTTCAGTGGACACCATGGTACCTCGCAGCGAGAAAATACCGGTGACCGATATTCACCTGTTCGTTCAAATCCAAGGGATCGAATACGCGGATACGAAGGCGGCTCAACCGTGACTTCAATGGAGCGTTTTTTCGGCGGGTCCGCTTTGGCGATCACCGGAGGATTGATCTGCGCATTGACCTTGCTGCCGGCCCTCCTCTTGCATCCCGCGGGCCAAGCCGGAATCGCTCTAACGCCGGCCTGGATAGCTATCGGTTTTGTACTGCCGCTTTACGTGCTAGCCGACGGACTGCAAGTGCATCATCGGGCCGCCTTCCTTGGAATCGCCCGGAACGCGCTGGCCTGGGCGTTTGTCGCGCTCTATTTCGTTACGGTAGCCGCGCTTTTGTGGGCATCGCATCGAAAATACGCGATCATTCTGGCGCTCGCAGAGACCATCATAGCCTATCAACTAATGCCTAAGAACACGCGGTCGGCGAGTTGGATGCTGGGAATATTCGTGGCAGCGCTTGCATCGTGGGCCTTAACATTGGGTTTCACCTACACGCACGTCGCCGATTTCTTGGTAAATGCTACCGGCTCGAGCGGTCTAGCGATCCCCACCTTCTTTTTGTCCTTCGCGATCGCACTCTATCTGGCCGTCAGTCGCGAAGAGCAGGCCACCCACGAGAAACCTTCATTGCCTATCGTGCAATTCGCGATCGCATTCGGCATCTTTTTCGTCCTTGGGTTCCGCACGGATAATCAGCTCACGGCATGGATTCCCTACCATCAGAACTATTTCGTCGCGCCGGCGTCGCTCGTTCAAGCTCATCACTGGCTGCTTTGGGACATACCGTCTCAGTACGGGTTTTTGTCGATTTTGACGATTGCCGCGATGCCCGGGCGAACGACCTACGATTCGCTGTACTTACTGACGGCTCTTATTCTGCTGGCGCAGGCTTGCATCGTATACTTGGTTCTGCGCTCCCGCCGAAGCGGATGGTTGAACTTCATTCTCTCGGTTCTTCTTTGCGCGGCCTGCTTTTATAGCTCGCAGGGCGCCCATTATCCGCTTGGTCCCCGGCTTTACCCGCAAGAGGGGCTGCGATTCGTCTGGCCGCTCATGGTGCTTTTTGCGGCGTTCTGCCGCTATCGCTACGCGACGTCCGCGCGACTGCAAACATGGTTTCTCTCCTTGGGGTACGCGGGCTGGATATTTGGCGTCCTGTGGTCGTTCGAAACCGGCGTATGGACGACGGTGATCTGGTTTGGATATCTCCTCGCGGAATCGGCTGCGAACTGGCTAGAAAGCCGTGACATTGCCCGCTCGCTGTTGCTGCTGCTCTCTCGCTTTGGAATCTCGGCCGCTCTGCTCGCGGCTGCGATTGGGGTCATCGAGCTCATCTATCGCGCGCATTTCGGCCACGGCCCCGACTGGCTCGGCTATTTTGAGTTCAGCGCCATCTATACGAGCTCGCTTCAATTTGCCGTGGCAGTCGACGGCATCGGCGGCGGCTGGACGATCCTGCTCGTACTGGCAGCAGTAGCGACACTGACCCTCGTCAGCCTGCGCCAGCAACACTACCGGCTCGTTCCTCTACTCGCTGCTTGTTGGTGTGCGATGTGGGCGACAAGTTCGTATTACGTCGGTGAAGCTTTCAACGAACACGTCAACATGCTGAGCGGAATAATCGTTTTGGTCGGAGCCATCGTTTTTTGGGCGACGGAAAAAAACTTGACGGGCGGTCTTACGGCGCTGCTCATTCGCCTTTCGTTCATTCCGGTTTTTGTATTGTTGATTGCGTCTGCGTTCGGGGGACCGTCCCGCATAGCGGATATTCGCTCTCCCTTTCTAGGCAATTATACATCGAATTTTTCATCGGGCTTGCCGCCGATTTCCGGCGAACTCCGCAGACTAGAGGATGCGGCGGGATTCAAACCGGCGGACGCCGCGATCTATCCAAACTCGCCCGTGTGGGTCAAACTCTCGAGCGGCGTCCTGCTACCGCTGGAACGTGGCCCGCAAGGCACTATACAACAGCGCAGTGCGTGGCTGCCACTCAGTCCACTCGGCAATTACAATGCGTGGCTCACGCTGCCGTTTCCAAGACGCATTGCCTACATAGAACGATATTTGGACGACAGCGCGAATCCGCAAGGCTGGTATATCACGTACCGGGAGCCGGCCGACTGCAGGGAGCTGTCACCTCGCTTGATCACCGTCAAACATGCGAAGACTGAAAACTACGAAGCGGCCTACTGCCGTTTGATTCCCGGTTCGCGGTGGTTAATGGAGCCTGATCGCGGCACAGCTCCCATCGGATTGCCCGTCGAGCTTCCAGGAGGCAGGCGAATTCCGCTCCAACCAATCTCACAGGGAAATACATAGCCTTGAAAGTCGTATTGCTGGCGGGCGGCTTGGGAACGCGTCTGTCCGAAGAAACCGCGACCCGTCCAAAACCGATGGTCGATATCGGCGGTTTCCCCATTATTTGGCACCTGATGAATATCTACGCCTCGGCCGGCTTTGAAGAGTTCGTCATCGCGCTCGGCTACAAACAGGATGTCATTAAAGATTATTTTCGCTCCGTCTACTCTACGAATAATGATTTCCTTGTCGATTTCGCGACCGGCCACATCGAGTTTCGCGAGCGCGCGCGGTTGAATTGGAAAGTCCACCTCATCGATACCGGCTTGGAGACGATGACGGGCGGGCGAATAAAGCGCTTGCAGCCGCTCATCGGTAACGAAACGTTCATGTGCACGTATGGCGACGGCCTCGCTTCGATCGACGTCAAGCGTTTGCTCGAGTTTCACCGCTCGAAAAAACGCATGGCAACCATCACCGCCGTTCGTCCCCCTGCGCGTTTCGGCACGCTTGAAATCGACGGCGACCGCGTGGTGCAGTTTGCCGAGAAGCCGCAGACCAGCGAAGGTTGGATCAACGGAGGCTTCTTCGTGTTCGAGCCTGGGATTTTCGATCTGATAGAAGGCGACGAAACGCTGTTGGAGCACGAACCGCTCATGCAGCTGGCGCGCGACGGACAGCTGAGCGTGTACAAACACGAAGGCTTCTGGCAGCCGATGGATACGCTGCGCGAGAAGCGTCTGCTCGAAGACCTTTGGGCCAGCGGATCGCCGCCGTGGGTGCGAGATAATCGTGCCGTTTAGTTGGATCGAGCGGCCCGCGCTCGTGACGGGCGCGACCGGCATAGTCGGATCGTGGCTCTGCGAAGCGTTGCTCGAGCGGGGCGCGCGCGTTATCGCCATGGTCCTCGACGACGATCCGCAATCGCGTTTCTACGCCGAGTCGATCGATCGCCGGTGCGCGGTCGTGCGCGGCAACCTGGCGGAATTCACCGACTGCATGCGGGCGATAAATACTCACGATGCCGACGTAGTCTTTCACCTCGGCGCCCAAACGATCGTCGGCGCGGCTTTGCGCGATCCGCTCGAATGCTTCGAAAGCAATATCCGCGGGACGTACAACCTGCTCGAAGCGGCGCGCAGGCTGCCCGGACTTGCGTCGCGCTTTGTCGTCGCGTCGAGCGACAAGGCGTACGGAGACTCCGAGATCCTTCCTTACACCGAGGATATGCCGCTGCAAGGGAGTCACCCGTACGATGTCTCCAAGAGCTGCACGGACTTGTTGAGCCACACTTACGCGCACACATACGACATGAGCGTCACGATCGCGCGCTGCGGCAACATCTACGGCGCCGGCGACCTGAACTGGAGCCGCATCGTTCCGGGAACGATACGCAGCTTGTTCTTGGGTGAACGGCCGATTCTGCGCAGCGATGGAACGATGATACGCGACTACATCTACGTGCGCGACGTCATCTCGGCATATATTCTGCTGGCCGAACGCGCCACCGAAGACGGCGTGCGCGGCCAAGCCTTTAATTTCAGCACCGGCAACAAGCATAACGTGCTCGAGATCGTCGAACGCATCGGCGCGGCCATGAGCGTCGCGGCCGACCCGGTTATCGAAAACTCTGCGCGCATGGAAATCCTCAATCAAACGCTCGACTCCGCCAAGGCGCGCAAGCAGCTCGCTTGGACGTCCGAGTGGGATCTCGACAGAGGACTGCGGGAGACCGTGGCGTGGTACCGGGCCTTTCTGTCTCGCAATGCAATCGCCGGTCGCTGACGACTTAGAGCGTATTCTGACGTGGGCGTCGGACGATCTCCGATCGCTTCGCGGAACCCTGCTCTTCATTACCGGCGGCACCGGTTTCGTCGGCAAATGGCTGCTGGAAACGTTGGCTTGGGCCAACGAGCGATTAGAGCTGGACATCCGCGCCGTTGTGCTGACGCGATCGGTCGAACGTTTTACGAACAACGCTCCGCATCTCGCTTCGAACGGTTCGTTTTCATTCGTTGAGGGCGACGTGCGGTCGATTCCGGCCGATCTCGGCGTCTTCGACGGCATCGTGCACGCCGCGACATCGGCCAGCGCCGAGCTGCTCAAGAACGATCCTCAACTCATGTTGGATACGATCGTCGAGGGCGGCAGGGCGGTTATGGACGTGGCGAGCCGTTCGGGAGCTATACCTTTGCTCTTCACGAGCTCGGGCGCGGTCTACGGGCGTCCCCCTTCGAGCCTATCGCGGGTTGATGAGACGTATGTGGGTGGGCCCGATCCGCTGGAACCGCTGAGCGCTTACCACGAAGGCAAGCGCATCGGCGAACTCCAGTGCGCGATCGCCGCCAAGAGTTTTGGGCTCAAGCCGAAGATCGCGCGCATCTTTGCCCAGGTCGGGCCCTACTTGCCGCTCGACATCCACTATGCCATGGGGAACTTTATTAGAGACGTATTAGAAGGAAGAACGATTCGCGTTCAGGGCGACGGGACGACGGTTCGCTCCTACATGTACGCCGCCGACATGACGGCGTGGCTCTTAGGAATCTATGCCCGCGGAGAGCCCTTGCGGGCGTACAACGTCGGTTCCGAGCGCCCGGTGACGATCGCCGATTTGGCTTCGCGCGTCGCCCAGGCCGCTTCCGAACCGCCGGCCGTCGAGATCATGCAAGCTCCCGACCCGAAGCGCCCCGTCGACCGGTACGTTCCGGGAAACCGCCGCGCCCGCGAAGAGCTGGGCCTGGAAGAGTGGACTCCGCTGACCGAAGGGATCGACCGGACTATCGCGTTTTACGAAAAATATCGTGCTCTTTGATATAGTCCGCGACCAGCGCGCCAAGCGCCTCATCCAGGGGCGTCTTCACCAGTTGCAGCTCGCCTAACGCCTTCGGCAGAATAAGCGTCACCGTCGCTGCGTCGGCTTTCTTGTCGCGGCGCATGCCTTCGAGTAAAGCAGCGGCATCATAGTCGTGTTTGATATCCAGCGAAAACCAGCGCGCCAGCAGACGGTGTATCCGCGCGAACGCGGATTCGGGCAAGAGTCCTTTGCGCAGAGCGACGTAGTTGGCAACGTCCATGCCCCACGCAACGGCCAGGCCGTGCGGCACTTCATGCCCGGTAACCGCTTCCAGCGCGTGGCCGAACGTGTGTCCGTAGTTGAGCGTTTTCCGAAGGTCACGCTCGTACTCGTCGATTTCGATGACGCGGCGTTTCGTATCCAAGCTGGAAAAGATCGCCTCATCGATCGCATCGAGGCCCGCGCCGTACTTTTCGAAACGGCGTTCCAGCGATTCAAATGACGCCGTGCCGGAGATGACGGCCAGTTTTACGATCTCGCCCAAACCGGACCGTACGTCGTCCGGCGTAAGCGTTTCCAGAAATCGCGGCCATACATAGACCCTGGCCGGCGATTTAAAGAAGCCGAGCTGATTCTTATAGCGTCCAAGGTTCACGCCACATTTCGCGCCGATGCAGCTGTCCGCCATGCTCAAGAGCGTCGTAGGCGCATAATGGAGCGGAATGCCGCGATAATAAATGTGCGCGCCGAACGTACCGATATCTTGAATGATCCCGCCGCCGATGACCACCAGGGCCGAGCGTTTTGAAGCACCTCGCTCCTGCAGAAACAGGCTGAGCCGCTCGACGCCTGCGAGCGTCTTCTCTTCTTCGGTCGCAGGTATTGCGTAGACGCGCGCCTTGTCTATGCCCGACACAATCTGGGGATGCAGCTGCGCGACGCGCGCGTCGATCGCGACGAACGGATCGTCAAGATCGCGCACGAGTCCGGAAAATGATGCCGCGTCCGCGACCGGCGTCACGTCGTAGTCGCCCTGCGCCGACCGGACCGTCATGATGGAGCGCGCCGCGTCTACTGAGATAGGAAGCCTCCATCGATCGCCAGCGATTGGCCGGTGACGTACGTGTTTTCTTCAGAGCCGAGGAAATAGGCGAAATCGGCCACTTCTTGCACGGTTGCCAGCCGCCGAAGCGGCACGAGCGCACAGAGGTTCGCGATTTCCTCAGGCGTGTTGTTTTGGCGCGTGAGGTCCGTATCCACAAAACCGGGGCAGACCGAGTTCACGAGCACGTTTCGCGGACCGAGTTCTACGGCCAGCGCGCGCGTCAGGCCGTTGAGCGCGGACTTCGACGTCGAATACATCGACCGGCGCTCGCGGCTGACCATGCTATACACCGAACTGATGTTGACGATGCGCCCCCAGCCGCGCTCGGCCATGCGCACGCCCAGATAGCGCGCCAACAAAAACGCAGCCGCGACATTGACCGTGAGGATGCGCTGGAGGTCGGCGGGCTCGATCTCTTCGAGGCGCAGGGGCTTGTTCTCGCCGGCGTTATTCACGAGAATGTCTATGCCCGATGCGGCTTCGCCGGAAGCGAACACCTGCACCGCGGAGAGATCGCTCAAATCCACTTCGGAACGCGAGGGCGTAAGCACGGTGTACCCGCTTTTTCGAAAGCGATCGGCGATGGCTTTCCCGATCCCGCGCGCGCCGCCGGTCACCAAGACCTTGCGTGTTGCCGTCATAGCGCTCTTAAAAAGAGAGGCGCTCATTGCTGAGCGCCCTCTTGACGTTCGAAGTCATGCGCGCGCCCGCTGCGGGCTACACCGCATCTTTGAGGACGTTGTAACGAGCTTCCAACATCTCGATGCGTTTCTCGTCCTCTTGGTAGATCGATCCATAGTAATTACGTTTATTCATGAGCCACAGCAGCTCAAAGTGCACCGCATCGGCCAGACCCTGCTCGAGCTGAGGAATATCCAAAGCTTCGGCCGAGAAGATAACCTTGCGCGTTTCGAAACGCGTGAGGTGCACGTCGCGGATCCGCCGTAGAGCCGGCAGCGCATCTTTTCCGACGCCTCCGCCTACGACGAGATCGAGGTTGCGTGCTTTGCAAGCTTTCGCAACTTCGAGCACGCGCTCGGTAATGAAATCGGAATTGATGCTGTCGCGGTGCGCTCCAAGCGAACCGACGAAGTCGACGCGACCGAAAACCACTCCTTCGACGCCCGGTTTACCCGCGGCGATATCGAGAATGTGATCCTTTTGTTGAAACGCGGTCGTCGTTTCGATATTGAACAAGAAGTCCGTGCTTTGCGCTTCGTCCTCGTTGTACGCCGTCTGTTTGGCGGCGATATACTTCGTAAGAGCGTAGGGGGTTTCGATCATCGGGGCGATGATGTACTCCACACCGATCTGCTTCGATTCGAGCAGGTCGCGAATCGCTTCGCAGCCACCGATTTTTAAGGCGAGTTGAACGCCCGCGCGACGAGCGATGTCAACGAGTCTGAGCAGCTCGTCGGTGCGCGTGCCTTCGGCTTCGAACTCCGCCTTTACGGCGACGCACCCATATGTTTGGGCCTCGCGTCGCAGGATGTCGACCATTTGACGTTCAGTGGAATTCACAAAAAGAAAGCCTCCGGTAGATGAAAGTATAACGGGAATTGCCTCGGTTCAGCGCCCCCGGGCGCGTCTCCTTGAACGAGCAAGCGCCTTTAAGCCGGTTCTAACGTCCGGTCCTCAAGGAACGGCATAACCTCCCGCGCCGTTTCGGGCGGCAGATCGGGGGCCATGAGATGCAAGGGCGCCGACTCCATGCTGCCGCTCGCGGTCACGCGGCTCGGAAGCTTCGGCTGGTAAATTTGCGCAGGATCGATCGGCACGATAAACGCGGCCGGACCCGGCTGGCCGAACAGCGCGTTGAATCCGGGCGTCTCCAACCCGCGCTCGCCGAGCTCCATGGCCGGAATCGCATAGGCCTCGAACAGCTTCGACCAGTCCGGGAAGCCCAAACCCGTCTTGGGATCGCATCCGAGGTATGCTCCACCGAAATAATTCCGTTGCGTTCCCCGGATCGAGGCGTAGCCTTCGTCGCTGAAGATAAAGATCTTCAGCCAGAGCGAATTGATCCCCACCGTCGCAAGCTCCTGAAGGTTTTGCGAGAAACCGCCGTCGCCTTCGATCAAGATCGTTCGGCGCTCACGGTGCGCCATTGAGGCGCCGATTGCCGCCGACAAGCCGTAGCCCATGGATGCCAGGCCTTTATTATTGATGATGATCTGTCCAAATTTTTGTTCGAACGCTTGCATCATCGTTACGTAGGCGCCGCCGCTGCTGCACGGGATGACGACGTCTTCCTTCGAGCTCGCGCCCGACAGCTGTAAGATGAATTCATACGGATTGACATAGCCGGCAGACGTGACGCTCTGCGGATCCCGCAACGGCAATTTGGTCTTCACGAAGCTCACGAATTCAAGCCATTGCCGGTGCTCGCCGAGCGGCCGGCCCAGGATCGCGCGTAATGCAGTGTTTGCATCTCCATTGATCGGCACGTCCACGCGCGGATGGCCTTTTTCCAGTTCGGCCGGATCGATGTCGTATTGGACGGTCTTTGCCAACGTTGTATACTGCTGCCAATTGAATCCGGTCTGCTGAATTCCCAGCCGCGAGCCGAATGCGACGACGAGATCAGCCTGCTGAATGAGGACGTTTGAACGCCGCTGTCCGTGCAAATTCGGCCGGCCGGCGTAGTTGCGCGCGGAAGCGTCGACGCGATCGATCCCGTTCCACGTTGTCATGAGCGCGACGCCGGCCCGTTCCAAATCCGCGCGGAGTTCCGTCGCGGTTTCGCGCGAGACGCCGGCTCCCAGCAAAAAAACCGGCCGCTCGGCGGCGCGAACCATCTCCGCGACTTTTTCCGCGCTCGCTTGGGCTGCGCTAATGTGGGCCGGCGCGATCCCTTGCGATCCGGACCACGGCTTTTCAAGGTCCTCGCGGTTTACCGGAGCGCCTTGCGCGTCCAGACAAAATTCTAAAAAGACCGGGCCCTTGCGACCGGTGCGCCCGCTTTCGATGTAATTCAAGAATGTCGCACGATCGACCGGACGTTCGATGCGTTGCGACAATGCGGTGATCGGACGAACGATCGCAACGCCGTCGATCTCCTGGACGCCGCGCTGTCTGACCGCTCCATTTGAAAGGTCCGTTGACTTTACTTGGCCGCCGAGAATGAGCAGCTCGCGACTCTCGAGCCAAGCGCCCGCGATCGCCGTCACCACGTTCGTAAGTCCCGGTCCCGCCGTCACCATAGCGAACGCGCGCTTATCAGCAAGCTGCGCTTCGTTGAAATACTCAACGGCGATCCCCGCCGCAACCTCGTGCACCACCGGAACGCACGTCATGCGCGAGCGCACGCCGTCGAGCAGGTGCATGATATTGCCCCCTGCGACGAAGAAGCAGTGGGTATAGCCTAGCTCGCTAAGCCAATCAACTACAAGGTCGCTGTATTTCATTCGGTCGGGAGGATTCTAGTCACTCGCATAATTCCCCTCAGCGCGAGTATCATAAAGCGTAACGCGGCATTTTATTCCGCGTTGATCGCGTTGATCGCGATCGTTGATTGGTCGATCTTCGGACACGGACTCCCGATGCTTCGCCATGATTGGCGCTTCCCGGCCGATGCTGCAGCGCTCGGACCGATGTTAGCGACGTTCTTTGAAGGCTGGGTGCCGGCCGGCATTGGCGAAGCGCAACCATATCCGACATTTTACTACGTCGGATTCATCCTGTGGCCGTTGCACTCCATACTCACGCCCTTAGCGGCCGCCGGTTGCATCGCCACGGCTTCGATCATCATCGCAGCTTGCGCGGCGCATCGTATCGGCATCAATCGCGGCAGCGGCAGCGCCGGCATCGTGCTCGCGGTTTTTGCGATCCTGAACCCGTGGGTGTACAGCGAGTTCGTGGCCGGGCACATCGTCATGGTTTTTTCGTACGCGCTCCTGCTTGGTATGGTTGCCGAAATCACTCGTCCGCAACCAAGAACGTGGGCGTTGTGCGTGCTCTCAGCCCTATTGATCACGCAGATCGAATTCTGGATTGTCGCGATCGTGCCGTTGGTCGTATGGTGCATCGCCACGCGCAGATACGTGCCGGTCGCGATCGCGTGTTTGTCGGCGCTTCCGATCGCGGTCGGAATCGCAACGTCGTACGCGACGCTGATCGGCACAAGCTACAATCTGGAATGGCAGAGGGCTCAATCGCTCGCGCCGGATATGGCGCTCGTGCTGCTCGGCTATCCTTTTCACTATGCGAGCGCATTCGAAAATTGGCGCTGGGTTATTGCGATCTTTGCGCTGCTGGCGCTCACGGGGGTCGCCAAGGTGTGGCGCAGCGGCACCGATCGCACGATCGTCGCGGTCGCCGTCGTTTGCCTGATCCTGGCGACGGGAACGCGCGGTCCACTGGCCTTCGCGTACAGCTACGTCGTGGCGCATGTTGTGGAATCGGGAGTATTCCGGGAATTATTCGACCTGCTCGCCTTCGTCATCGTGGGTTACATCGTCTTGGCGGCGAGCGCCATGCGCAACCGGCCGGTCGCGGCGGCGTGCGCGGTGCTCGCAGCGCTCTTGCTGGTTCCCTGGATGCAAAAACCCGCATATTATTGGTTTGTCCCGGCCGGAGCGCTTCCGGTGACGAATGCGCCCGCCGGATCGGTCTATCGCGTCGCGTATCTGCCGGCATTTCAACCTTTAACATACGCAGGCAGAGGTTCGGGAATCGACCCGGATGCGTTCTCACGACCCGGTAAGATGCTTCCGATCAACACGGCGATGCCTAGTTACCCTGTAGACGTCGCGCTCGCATCGGCGCATACGGGAGACTTCCGCCTTCTCTCCGCGCTGAGCGTCGCGCAGATCATATCGCGCAGCGATTACACTTCCGACTGGCGCGTGCTCCAGTATCAACACGCGTTCCGCCGGCCGCTCCATGTGAAGCAGCTGCACGCGCAAACGCTAACGGCGTTGCCGATCGCGGTGATGTACGCGGGCACGCCACGGGCGGTTTCGATCGGAGACGCTCCCGGCGAAGACTCCGTCACGCCCGTCATGGCATCCGCCTATCGTTTTGCGCCCGATCGCACGACGATCGATCCGACACGCGGGTGGATCGACGCGCGCACGGCTTTCGTCGAAAGACCGGCTTGGGGCAACCCGTGGGGCGGCGTTGCGACGTCCGGCCGTTTGATGCTTCAGCTCCCGGACAGCGCTGCGATCCTGGCGCAAACGTCGCGGCGGCTCGTAAACGAACGCGGCGATACCGTCGCAGTTCGAAGTCCGTTGCTGCGCTGGTGGAATCTGCCGCCCGGCACGCGCGCGCTTCAGTGTGCGGGTGAGTGCATCGTCGTAGCGGCGCTGATGCATCCGCCGGCCGGTCCCGAACATGCGCCCGCGCCGCCATATACGCAGGTCGCGCTGCACGCCGTCACGGCGTGGCTAGCCATTGCGGACGTCCCGCCATCCGCGGAAGCGACGCTGCGCTACAACGTGCGTTACGATCCGCATTGGGCAGCGTACCTTCATGCAACTCCGCTGGAGCACGTCGCGCTCGACGGAATGGTAAACGGCTGGGTGCTTCCCCCGTCATCAGAGGCGCGACACGTTATCTTCATCGAAACGGTGGCCGCAACGCAGCTCTTCTTGGAGCTGATCGCGGCGCTTGCGCTCGTAGCGTGCCTTCTTTTCTATGCTGCGCGGAGTCAGTGAGCCTGAATCTCTTCGGCGATCAGCATCGGATCGATCTCGAGCACGCGCGGCGTGAACGCGCTCTTTCGGCCGAGTCCGAATAGCACGGCGGCCAGCACGACGGCGTTGACGACGATGACGATCGCAATGACCTCGTCGAGCGTGCGATGCAAGAACGTTATGGCGACGCCTTCGGCAACGACGAGCAGCAGCGCCGCGGGAATGAACGAAAAATCATTCACGCCTAAGCGATAGGCGACAAACGCATTCGACGCGCCGAGAAACGTCATCGCCACCGCGTATCGAAAAACGAGCGGCACCGCGGCGTCGTACTGATGGCCCGCCATCGCCGCAACGATCGGGCCGGGGAGCAGCCAAAAGACGGCCAGCGACACGAACGACATGAACAGAATTATCAGCGATGCCGGAAGCAGCACGCGCGCCGGCCTGTCTCCGCTTAGCGCGCCGGCCGTCGCCTTGGGCAACACGATCGTGGGCAAGAAGCCGACCGCGAAGTACACCATCTTTCCGGCCAGGGAGACTGCGCCGTAGATACTCGACGCGGCGTTACTAAAATAGTGGCGGACGAGCAGCACGTCGATAATTCCCAACGCCGCGATCGCTAACGTTGAAAATGCCGCGCCGAAAGAAAGCCGGGCAACCCGGCCGGCGGCCATGCCGGCCGCGCCGAAACTTAAGTGCGTGGACCGGCGCACGGCCAGCACCGCGTACGCGATCGCGATGATCGTTCCAACCGCGTACGCGCCTACCGCCGCGGCGATGCCTGAGCCCAGCGTCGCCATCGCGATGGCGAGGCCCGTGCGCACGAATGCCTCAACGATCAACGTCATTGCCAGTCGCGGAAACTCTTGGAGGCCTTGGAGTACGCCGCGCAATCCCGCCAGCGCCAGCTGACCGCCGGCGAACAGTGCCAGAAACATGACGACGGCGATATCGGGCACGCGCAGAAATTGCGCGATCGGGATCGACAGAGCGAGCAGCACGAAGAAAAAAGCGATCCCGATATACGAGCTCATCTTGAGCGCAGAACCGCACAAGAGACTGAGTTTCTGGGGCTCGCGGCGATGCTCTGCGATCAATCGGGCGATGACGATCGTCAAAATTCCGCCTAAGACGGCTATGAACGTTGCCATGCTGATGACGGTGTACAGCGCGCCGTATTGCGCTAAACCAAGTTTGCGGCTCAAGACGAAGTGAAACGCAAACATGGCGACGTTCACGAAAAGCGTTGCGGAAAAAATCCAAGAGCTGTGCCGGATGAACTCCCACGGCACCGCCGCGCGGGGCGACTTACGCAATAGGTGCTTCGCGGTTATCGGGGGCGCTCGGAACGTTGCGTTCGAATTTCTGCAGCATGAGCCGTCCGACCAGCGGCAGCTCCTCGACCTCAAGCAGCCTCGCGACGGCGAGGAACACGAGGCCGCCGATTGCAAGTTGACCGATCAGAAACCAGAATCGCGATGCAAACTGCGCTGTCGGCTGCACGCCGAGCGCCGCGATCCAGTGGAGCGCTCCGATCATCGACAGCGAAGCCACAGAAATCTTTACGACCGAGAGTGCCAGGCTGCCCCAGTTCACGCCCTGAACTAATCTCACCGCGATCATCATGAGGAGGACCGCCTGGAACAATTGGCTGAGGGAATTGGCCAAAAGCAGGCCGCGAGCTCCGAGTGTCGGCAGCCACGCCAATGAAAGCACGACATTGAGGGCAACGGCAACTATCGACGTCGCGACAGCCCAGCCGGTTTCTTTGCACGCGAAACACACGCGTGTGAGGATGACGTTCGCGGAGAGCGCGATCAGGCCGACGGCGGCATACGGCAGCAGCCCGGCACACAAATCCGTCGCGGTCGGGCCGAAGGTTCCACGTTCGAAGAGCGTCTGCACGATCGGCCGCGCGAGCGCGATCAATGCGCAAGCGCTGGGTATGGCGATAAATGTAACGAGCCTCAATCCAGTCGAAACGTTCTGTCCAACGCCACGCCGATCGGCATTCGCAAACTGCGAAGCAAGCAGAGGGAAAATGACCGTAGCGATGGCCGCGGCAAAGATTTGCTGCGGAAAATTCACGAGTTTGGTTGCATAGTTCATGCCCGCGATGTAACCCGGACTCAGCGTTGATGCAAAAAAACGATCAAAAAACAACGCCGTCTGTCCGGCCGCGGATCCAACCACGATCGGTCCTAGGACTTGCGCGATGCGGCGGAGACCCGGATGATGAAGATTAAGCGTGAACCGGTACTTGCCCATTGAAAGCAGGGCGGGGATCTGCACGACCATTTGGACCATCAGTCCGAGCGAGGTTCCGAGGACAAGGGCAAAGATTCCGAGGTGCCCGCGGTCGCCAAACAGCAGCACGATGCCAATAGTTACGACGTTAAGCGCAATTCCAGTGAGGGCCGCCGAGCGAAAACGGTGATGCGCGTTCAAGATCGCCGCGAAGACTCCCGAAAGGCTCACCGCGATGATGCTCGGCATCAACCAGCGAGTCATGTGAATCGCCACGCCCATCTGCGGCGGCGGAAAGCCATGCGCGATAATCGGCACAAACCACGGCGCGAGGAAATATCCCGATACGGCGCAGACGGCCAGTATAAGGAAGAGCCCGTTGATGACCGTGTTGGCAAGGCTCCAGGCTTCGTCGTCGCGCTTATGCGTCAGTTATTCGGAAAAAGTCGGGACGAGCGCACTGACAAGCGCGCCGTTGAAGACCCCGAAAAGAATCGTCGGTACGACTGCAGCGGCGAGAAACGTGTCCATTTCCCACCGGGTGCCATAATATTTTGCGCTGACGACTTCGCGCATGAACCCCAGCAGCGTGGATCCCAAGGTCGCCGCCATGATAAAAAGCGTCGAGCCTGCCAGCGCGACGCGATTGGATTCGACCGGAGAAACAACGTGCAGAACCGGCTTAATGCGCGCCGTCCTTTCGGATGACGGCCGGCACGGTCTTCACGAGAATCGTGAAATCGCTCCACGGTGACCACGTGTCAATGTAGCGATTGTCGAGCGCCATCCAATACTCAAACGTTACTTCGCACCGTCCGTTGATCTGCCAGAGGCACGTAATGCCTTGCGGTACGGAAAGGCGGCGGCGCGCAGCTGCATCGTAATGCTCGACTTCCGACGGCAAAGGAGGTCTCGGCCCAACCAGCGCCATGTCGCCCGCGATGACGTTGACGAGGTTCGGCAATTCGTCAATGCTCGTGCGGCGCAGAAAACCGCCAATCGGATGCAGACGCGGATCGTTGCGGATCTTAAAAACCGGGCCGTCAGCTTCGTTGAGATGCAGAATGTCGTCCCGCATCGCGTGCGCGCCGCGCACCATGGTTCGCAACTTGAACATCCGGAAGCGTTTGCCGTTTTGTCCGACCCGCTCTTGCGCATAGAACGGCGAACCGCGATCGACCAGCATGATTGCGAGCGCAGCGATCGCAATTATCGGGAGCGCGATCAAAAACAACAGCGAACCCAGCACGATGTCGGTTCCGCGCTTTGCGCGGAGCCACCACCGTGGAATGATGCGACTTCCCCCGACTCGGGTTGCAAAGGAACCCTGCTCGGGGTCCTTTGGCGAGCTCAGGATGACACTCGGAGATGTCGCCGCTTGCTCGTGTATTACTTGCACGCAGCCCCTTCAAAAGACGCAGATACCGTTTTGCCGACCAGATCCAATCCGTCGACTACCCCCATGTTAACACCGGCGGCGGCCCCAAGGTGCACAAACGGCACATATTCGCGAGTATGATCGCTGCCCGGGGCAGTCGGATCACAGCCGTGGTCGGCAGTAAACAACACCTCGTCGCCAGGTCTCAAATATGACTCCAAACGCGGAAGAAGAGCATCGAGTGCTTCCAGGGCTTCACCATACCCCCGCACGTTGCGCCGATGACCGTACTTTGAGTCAAAATCATTAAGGTTGACGAAGATAAATCCTTGATCGACGCTCTCCAGGAGCCCGAAGGCCTTCTCCATAGCATCACGATTATCGGCCACGCGTACCGTCGAAGCGATACCGTGCCCGCAGTAGATATCGCAGATTTTCCCTACGGCGTGAACGGGAATTCCGCCCGCTGCCAGCCGGTCCAATATGCTGGGCGGGGGAGCGATCGCGTAATCGCGGCGGTTGGGGGTCCGCACGAACGCGCCGGGCGAGCCGGTGAAGGGGCGAGCGATAACCCGGTTCACGGCGTGTGGAGGCACCAGCATGGCGCGAGCCCGCTCGCACCAGTCGTAGAGTTGCGGCAGCGGCACGACCTCTTCGTGCGCGGCCACCTGAAAAACGGAGTCCGCGGATGTGTAGAGGATGGGCCGGCCGGTGCGCATGTGCTCGGGTCCGAGCTCTTCGATGATCTCGGTTCCCGAGGCGGTCTTGTTGCCGAGCGGCGGCTTGCCGGCGATCGCCGTAAACGCGTCGACGACCTCTGGCGGAAAGCCGTTGGGATAGGTAGGAAACGGCGTTTCGGTGATGATGCCGGCCATCTCCCAATGACCCGTAATCGTGTCTTTACCTTTGCTGCGCTCGCGCAGGCGCGCAACGCGGGCGCGCGGATCGTCGACTGCCGGTACGCCGCGAATATCGGTCAAACAGCCGAGCCCAAGTTTAGTGAAATTCGGCAACGTGAGACCGCCCAGGCGCTCCGCGACGTTACCTATGGTATTCGCACCGGGCGCATCCCCGTAGCTCGGGGCATCGTCCAGCGCACCAACTCCACCCGAATCGATGACGAATGCGGCAAAACGCGACATTAGGAACTCGGCCCTTCGAAGAGGCCTGGGGTCTGGCCTCTAGAGAAGGCGAACTTGTGTTCTCTGGGGCTCGCACCATTTGCGCAACCGCCTGTCTCGTGGCATTCCTTGCCGGGGCGCTGCCGGTATCGGCTCTCGCGCAAACGCAGAACTACGAAAATGCGTACTTGGTCGGCGCCAATTTTGAGAATGCCAGCCTGCAGAACGTCAACTTTCAGGGCGCAAATCTGCAGCGCGCCGACTTGCAGGGCGCCGACCTGCGCGGCGCCAATCTGCGCGGCGCGAATTTGCGCAGTGCGAACCTGCAAAGCGCAAGTCTCCAGGGCGCGAATTTGCAAGGCGCGATTCTCCGAAGCGCGAGCTTGCAGCAAGCCAATTCGCAAGACACGATCTTTCAGAACGCAAACTTGCAAAAGGCAAACTTACAGAGCGCGCTCTTATATGGTGCGGACTTGCGGGGTGCGAACCTGCAGCAAGCCAACTTGTTCGGCGCCAACCTTCAAACGGCGAACCTTCAAAACGCGAACTTGATCGACGCAAATTTGGCCGGAACGAACTTGGTCGAAGCCAACATGCAAGGCGTTCAGAGAGTCGCCACCAGAACGTTAGCCGTTGCGCGCGCCGCGCCGAAGCACGCTATCGCTAAGAAAGTCACCGCAAAAGTAGTAGCCCAAGCGCACGTCAGCATGCAGGCCACCGCCTCGCCGGTTCCGGTGAAACACCTTGCGATCGCGCCACTGCCGACAGCTGCGCCGCTGCCGGCGCCGGTGGCAACACCTGCGCTGATTGCCGTGCGCTCTGCGCCGGCGCCGACGCCTTCGCCAACTTCGAGCCCGGGGCCAACGCTCGTGCGATTGAGTGCCGATCGCGTGCAGTTCTTCTACGACCGCTTTCTCGTTGAAGCCGACGGAAATGTGCGCGTGCGCACGTCAAATGGGATGACGATGTCCGGCGATACGTTTTCCATGGATCTCAAGCTGAACCGGTTCTTGCTCGCCGGCCACGTGCACATGCAGAATCCATCGGGCGCCCAAGACGGCGCCGCGCTCGCCGACTTTCTTGAGTTCGACCGTATCTATTTCGTGCCGCTGACGCGCGAATCACAATCGGCAACGGGCATTCCCGATCGCTGGACGTTCATCAACGGTGATTTTGCGAATCCCGCCAAGGGGCGCGAAATGCCGGGAGATACATTTTACTTCCCGGATCTCGGTAACGCGAAGCCCTACCTTACCGGCACGTCGGCCGTCATCGGATCGCACTCGTTCGTCCGGTTCGGCGGTGGCCGGTTCGACGCCGGAGAGGGCCTCGGATTGTACATCCCGGTTCCGTCGTACTATGTGAATTTTTCAACGGACCAGCATCTGGGAGACAACTCGCTCGCCGGCGCTAACTACGATGCGACCTGGGAATTCGCGGGCAACGCAAATGCGATCAGCGCGCTGCATTTCCGTTACGATACGGTCAACAAGACGTATATGGCTTTCGAACAGCATCTGAGCGGGCGGAAAGCGTATGCCGTTTTCTCGCTCAATCCGATGACGCGCCCGTCTAAGTTCTGGGCTCTCTTACTGTCGGACCGTCCGTCCGACCGGACGCAAATACGCACCTTCACGCAGCTGCACACATTTCAATTCGGGCTGAAATCGCCGTTGGAAGCGCAACAGGTCACGACCATTCAGGCGACGCAGGCACTGAGCGGATCGTTCTTGCAGGCAAGCTATCAATTTGAGAATTTTTCGCTGCTGCCGCTGGGCTGTTATCAAGGCCACTGCACGGTACCCTTCCATCCGTCGAGCGCACAACTGACGCTGCAAAGGTACGACCGGCCGCTGACGCACTATTTCCAAGGCGCGCGCATCTACGGCCATCTTTCGTTTGGGTTCGGCTTCCAGCACGAAGCCTTCTTAAGCGACGCGAATCCAGCCGGCGCCCTGCAAACGCTGGGCGGAGTTCCCTATACGACCATTTGGCAGCATCAACTGGGATTCGGGCTGTACATGCCGGATCTCAAATTCGGTTCCGATTTGAACATTCCGACGAAGTATTACGCGATCAATGCCTCGTTCGAAAAACAGCGCCAGTGGAATTCGACGCCGCACTACATCGACACGACGCAGAGTAAAATCAGCCTCAGCAAAATCCTCGACAGCCACGTTCTCTCGTATCTCGACTATACGGTTGAGAACGTCGGCGACGTCTACAGCGGCGGGCTGCAGTCAACGATATATCCGGGCTTCACGCCGGTCGTGAACGGCGTTTCTTATCCGGGGTATCAAGCCTTTCACGGCATCGCGACGTTCCGCACCTTGAGCTTGGGACTCAATTACAGCAACGGCGGCAACGTCGCGTTTAATATGCTCCTGCGCAAGCACACGGATTTTCCCGCGCCAATTCCGTTCTTCTTCCAGTTCGCGCAGCCGGACTTGCTCGGCAACTTCACGGTTCAAGATTACTTGGGACAGCCGCCCTATGACGTGACGGGCGACTTGCGCCTGCGGATAAATCCGCACATGTCGATCGACATTCAGCGCACGTACTATTTCAATTATTCAAATCTGCGCTGGAGCCCGCACTTCGTCTTCCAGGTGCTGCAATGAAGACCGCTGTCCGCATTGCGTCGGCGCTGACACTCGTGGCCGCAATCCTTTCGGCTACGATCTTTCATGCATCCGCTCAGGCCGGCACGGTGGTAGTGACCGCGCAGCTTCTCGATTACCAGAACGGCTACGTCTTCTTTACGACGGGCGACGGATTTCGCGTATCGCCCGCGCTCGCAATCGTCGCGTACAACACGGCAAAACCGGCTGGTCCGCCGCAGCCTCGCCAATACGCGCGTGTAACGTTCGACCAAACGGGAACCGTCATAAAACTCGAGCTCTCAAAGTCGAAGGTTCCGTCCGAAGGGGATCTTGCGGCAGTCCGCCATTTTGCCGTGAC